>CAYYCA010000155.1:0-5606 GCA_964470265.1 uncultured Fimbriimonadales bacterium
CGACGCTACGAACGCGCTTCGCGTAGCGTCGGCGTCCCGCCGACGATTTGCACTAATTGAAACCTCAGTTGGTATTACCAATCGGGGTTTCGGATGTTGTGAATTGTTGGCGGAGCGCCGACGCGACATACACCTTCCGTAGCGCCGGCGCCCGCCAACGATTCCTCCTCGGAATCCCGATTGGTATGCTCGTCAATCGGCGCAGGCTCAAGGCTACCTGACGAACTTCCCAATGATTTGCGCCTCGGCAAGGATTTTCCCCTGCATCGCTTGGCTCACCTCGTTGTAGCTCGCCTCTGCGGGGAGATTCAGGCTCTCCACTGAGAGTGCGTGGACGATGAACACATAGCGATGCTCTTCGTTCGGCGGCGGTTCGGGGCCGTAGTAGCCAATAGTTCCCATGTCGTTTTTGCCCTGTTTTGCGCCGTTGCTCAGCGTCGGTTGCGCGGGAACGCCGGCGGCGAGGCTGTTTACCGACGCTGGAATATCGTAGACGACCCAGTGGATGAAGTTATCGGCGTCGGGGTCAAGGCAAATGAGGACGAAGCTTCGAGTACCCTGCGGCGCGCCTGACCAGCTGAGTGCGGGCGATCGATTCTGACCGCCAATTTCTGATGAGGCGTGTTCACGCGGGATAACGCCGTTGTTCTGGAAGCTCGTGCTGCTCACGGCGAAGCGGGTCGGCGGCGTATCGCCATCGGAATCGCCATCCTCGTCGCTGCCCGCGCAGGGGTCTGCCCACTGACTCAGTTTTACCTGCTCACGACGCCCATCGGGGTAGATTGCCTCCACATCATCCCCACGGAACAGGATACGCACCTGTCCCTGAGACGAGTTCAGGACTATCTGTCCTTGCCCAGTCTCTACATTGTAGTCCACAGATCCTGACGCTCCGTCGACCTGGATATTGCCTTGTAGTCGCCCCGTATTATAATCGAGCGTCGCCTCGTAGATTCGCACGGTGCGTCCGCAGCCTGCGTATTCGATCGCGCCCTCAAAGCGCACAATCTCGAAGTCGCCGATGTCGTCGTAGTCTTCGTTGTAATCGTATCCAGGCTGGTAGTCATACTCATCATCGTTCCAGTAGAAGAAGTCCTGGTCGTCGAAATAGTCGCCTGTGTCGAAGTCATAGTCGTCTCCGAAGTAGTAGTTGTTGCTATCGTTCCACCAGTCGAAGTCGTCGTACCAGTCGGTGTCATCGCCGCCCCATTCACCCCAGTCGAACTCGTCTTCCCAGTCGTAGGGGTCGTCGTCATCGTACTGGCGTCCTCCACTGATAGGGCGAACCACAACCTCACCGTCGATGCTCGAGCGCTCCTGAGTCTGCAAATCTACATAACGGGCGCGCAGTTTGATGCGGTCGGGCGAGGAAGTTTCGGCGAGTTTGCAATACATTTCGAACTCGCCTTGCAGATTCGCGATAATCTCATAGGAGCCCGGACGCTCGGCGTAAATAAACTCGCCGACTTTTTGACGCCCGCCCGAATCGCGATAAAACTCGGCTCGCGCGCCATCGCGGTTCATCGCGACACGGTAGTAGAGACCAAGTTCAGGGTCGTACTCAATCGCCTGTCGTCCACGAGCAAGCCCTCGGTTTTGAGCGCTGAAGCGCGTCGGACGCAAAGCGCGTTGGATGTTGCCAAGCTGACCAACGCTTTGACGCGCTATGCGCGAGGTTGCCGATGTGGAGACACTTGCGGAGCCTGTAAGAGTCCTGCCGCCGGTCGCAGGGCTACCCCCTCCGCCACCGCAAGCACTGAAGAGCATCGCTCCTACAGCGAGCGCGCCGCATGCCACGAAAGATCTCGCAGTTCGATACCCTTGTCGCATGGTTTACCTCCTTCGCTGCATGAGGTCTCCATAGGCGGATTCTCGCCTGGAGAGATTAATACACCAGAAGCGCTTCAAAGAGAAGGGACTTTAGTCCTAATTTGCCCGAATTTAGGGCAGATTCTGCCAGATTCCTCAAGGATGAGATTGTCTAAAGCGGAGTGCAAGCTTTTGGCGCGACAACGGGGATGTCGTCGCACCGTCAGGTATATCCCACAAGCGACGGCAGGGAGGCCGTCCTACCATCCGCGCCGCTCGGAGCCGCTTCAACCCTGTGGCAGAATAGACGAGACAAGGGGCGGCAAGAATGCTGTCCCCCAAGAAGCACCACGAATGCGCCGCTTTGGGTGCGAGCTATCCTCCTCCATGATACTCCAGTCGTGCAAGAGGAACCCTGCCCGCTGCGTCGAACCAAAAAACTGATGAAGCCCCTTTGGTTCGTTCTGGCGTGGCTCCCTGTGGCGGTTGCACTGGCTCAACCTTACTCCGACGGCGTGCATGTGCTGGACGACCTGACGACGCGCTGGGCGCAGGGTCAGGTCTCCAACGCGCTTGTGTTGCCCGTCGTGCGCACAGTTGCTTCAGGCGGCGTCGCGATGCGGGCAGGGTTCCTGCATCCGACGGCGCGCCCTGCCCGAAATCAGTTCCAGATTACCCTGCCTGCGGTTAATGAAGGCGATCGGCTCGCGCTAACGGCGTGGGCGGGCGTAGACGACAACGCGCGACGCGACGACCCGCAGAACCCCCACGACGGCGTGCGGATGCGCCTGATTGTGGAGAATCGCACGGCAGCGGAAGTAGACTGCGCCACAGCGGGCTGGCGCGCCCTTTCCGCTGACTTGACCCCCTACGCAGGCAGAACGATTACCGTCGCCTTCGAAGCCGACGCGAAAGGCAACTCGAACTACGACTGGGCGTATGTTGCAGAGGCGCAGGTGGTGCGGTTGCGCGAGCGGTTCGCCCAGCGGGTCGGGCGCAATCTCCCGCCAGAGGGTGTATTGGAGGTGCGCGGCGCGGCGGGCGACCAGTTCACACTCGACGCGCCCAACCACCCTTCGCTGACAGCGACCATCCCCGAAGGCGGCGTGGTGTGGCTACGCTATGCGTTCGCAGGGGCGCGCGGGGCGACGCTGACCGAGCTGCAGCCCCAATCGTCGGCGCGGGTCTATCCGTTCTTGCCTCGCCTGCGGATAGAACACGCCGCCCCGCGCCGCGCCGTGCTGACGCAGGGCGAAACGACGGAGGTGCTTGTGCGCATCCGCAACATCGGCGCGGGCACATGGCAAAACGATCGGATACAACTCACGGCGCAATCACTGGGCGACACAGAGGTTCTGTCGCGTCCCGAAGTGGAGACTGACCTGCTGCCGCCCAACGCGACGGCGGAAGCGCGGTTTCGCATTCGCGTGGGGGCGAAGCCGCGCCTGAGCGTCATGCTGCGCAGCGGCGCGGGCAACGACGCGCTTCTCCTCGCGCCTGTGGTGGTCGCTAATGCGCCAAACTTGCCCGCTACGGGAACCGTTGCTCGCGCGGAGAACGGGTTCGGCATGCTGCAAAATGAGCAGCTGCGCCTGATAATTGCGCCCGCCTCTGCGGGGGGGCACGCGGCGCGGCTGTTCGTGCGTCAGGGAGGCGAGTGGGTTCCTGTCGCCAGCAGCGTGCCCCTCGCCGACGCCGTCATCAACGCCGAGAACGCCCCGCCTAAGCTGAATACCTTCACGCTGGAGAGCCTCACCGCCGACACGGCGAACCTGCGTCTGATCCTGCAGGGCAGGATGGGGCTGACCGCCCGCGCGACGCTGGAGTACCGACTGGAGGGCAACCGCCTGCGCTGCACGGGCAGGCTGGTTGCAGAGGTAGACTCGCACCTGTATCGCTTCCGCTTCCCCGACTGGCGCGTCGGGGACGGCAGCTTCGGTGAAGCGAAGGACGAGGCGCTGTTTCCCGGACTGGAGTACCTGCTCGGCGAGGAGCGGTCGTCGGGTTCCGCGTTTGCTGCGCCGCCGTATGATATGCGCTTCTCGCCCGACCCCTACAAAATCACTGCGCCGCTGATGGCAATCCGCTGGCGCAACTACCTGGTGAGCATGGAGTGGGATCCGACGCAGGGCTGGTCGGGCGTGCTGCGCGCCCCGAACGCGCTGTTCGCCTCGCCGAACTTTCTGGAGGGCGGCGCGAACCACCGACTCGCGCTCTGGGTTCCCGCCATCCCTCGCTGGGCGGACGAGAACACGCACCAGGCGCGCGAGCCGTTCCGACTCATCAAGGGCGACTCGACGCTGTTGCAGGCGACGCTGATTGTCCGAACGGACGCAACGGATGGGATTCAGGCGATGGAGCAGTACCTGCAGCGCGTGGGAATGCCCTTCCCGCCCGCGCCGCAGCGCAACGACTTCGCCGCGCTGCAACTCACGGTGCAAGGCTTGCTCAACAGCTACGACGCAAGGCAAAGAGCGTGGCGACATACGAACACGGGTCCCGTGTACTATGACCACGAAGTCGCGCTGGGGCTGTGGGCGCTGGGGCATCGGCTGTTTCCCGAAGACCTGCGGCGGCGTCAGGCGATTGAGCAGGTACGCGCCGCGATCGACGCCCGTCCGCAGGGGCAACACGGGCTGGAAATGGCGTTCTATGTGGGCGGGTTGCCGAGCGCGCTCGAGGCAGAGCAAAAGCATGTCGAGTCGCTCATTAAACAACAGCGCGAGGACGGCAGCTGGGCGTGGCAGCCTGAGACGCCGCGCCACGCCATCTTCGGCAAGGCGGGCGACAGCAGTAGCGGCTGGACAGGGCAGTTCGCCGCGCGGGTGGGACGCTGGGCGCAGATGACCCTGCAGCCCGATGCCCGCGAGAGCCTGATGCGCAGCCTACGGTATCTGACCCGACAGCGACGCCCGGAAGGCGCACAGACATGGGAGCTGCCCCTCCATGTGCCCGACCTGCTCGCGGCGGCGTATGGGGTTGCAATCTTTTTGCATGCGTACGCGCTCACGGGCGATACGGAGATGCTGCGTCAGGCGGAGCTGTGGGCGTGGCGTGGGACACCCTTTATCTACCTCTGGCACACGCCCGATAAGCCGATTATGCGCGGGGCAAGCATCCCCGTGTTCGGCGTCACCTGGCTCAGTCAGCAGCCGTGGTTCGGCGTAGCGGTGCAGTGGAACGGGCTGGTCTATGCGAACACGCTCTATCGGCTCGCGCCGCTGGTTCCCGAACGCGACTGGAAACGGCTCGCGGATACGATTACGCTCTGCGCCGTGCAGCAGCAAGAGTGGGTCTCTGACCGCCGCGCCAATCGCGAGGGTTTCTATCCCGACGCCTTCAACATCCCGCGCAACGGGGAGGAATACACCTGGGATTTGAACCCGCGCTTGATTGCCCCATGCATCGCGCAGCGGCTGGGGTTCAATATCGAGCCTGCCACCCGAATCGCGCGCGCGGACGGACGGCTGATTGCCTGCACCGCGCCAGGACTGCAGTCCGCCGCTCTGGAAAACGGCGCACTGCGCCTGCAGATTGTCCCCCCTGCGAACGATTTGCCCGCGCTCTATGTACTGATCGCGGGTGTGCGTTCGCCGGTCAGTGTGCGTTTGAACGGCGTGGAGCTGCCCCGCGTGAACGACATGGACGCGCTCATCTGGCAGATTCCCACGCCGCAATCGGGCTGGGCGCAGCACGAACGGGGAATCATCGTTCGAATCGTCAACCCTGCCGCCGCGACGGTGGAGGTGGTGGACTAATACCAACTGAGGTTTCAAGTAGTGCGAATCGTCGGCGGG
>CAYYCA010000156.1:0-5587 GCA_964470265.1 uncultured Fimbriimonadales bacterium
AGAAAAGGCTCTTGGTTCGTTGTTCTTCCAGCCAGCTGATAGGGCTGCTGCTATTTTTGGGCATCGGACTTCCTCCAGACTAAGACGCTTTCTCGGACTGGTACACGCCCATATCTTCCCATTTGTTGGGAGCTGTTCCCCTTGTAACGGGCGACCCAGACAGCATCTGTTTGAAAACCCGACTGCTCGGCGATGTCGCACAATATCAAATCGACAGGCAGCAGTTCGCCTTCGAAGCGGACATTATCCACAACCATGTAAATAACGGCGTCATCGGCTGCGACACGCGCCAACTCATGGATAACACGCTCCATATCCACAAAGTAGCCCGTTATCATGTCAGGGATACGAGGATTGTTTAGCTGTTCGCGTCGAGCGCGTAGAAGCGCAACAACCTCCTGCACAACGGGGTGAGAGGACTCCTCGTCTGAGCCTACCTTGACTTCGATATGCGATCGCAGAATACTCTGTCTGAGATGCTTCAAATCCTCAAAATTCTTCACAAAAAAGAAACAAAGCTCCAGCGAGTAGGAGCGCGTGTAGTCATAGCGGTTAGCATAGGGGGGGGAGGTCACAATAAGATTAGGCTTCGCCTGAAAGGGCGAGGCGGGCAGGGAACGCGCGTCGCCTAGTATCGCGACAGCTTGCGCGCGCTGCTTCCAGCCCAGACTGCGTATCTGGCGTAAATCGCGTTCCGCTGCGCACACTCGCTCAAGCAACGCCTCGTCGGGAAAGAGAGGCTTCCTGTCGCGCCGTAAGCGGAGAAACTGACCATCTTTGGAGGTATAACTGCAAGACTCCAGTATCGAGAGCAGCAGGAGCGTCATGACCTCCTGCTGAGGGCTGGGTAAACCGAGAATCCCCGTTTTCCACTGGCGTAAGCGGCGTAGCACAGGGGGTTCAAAAGCGACCTTCATAATCGCGACATCGTCTGCAACTTCGGCTTCTGGCAAATGGGCGACTCGTTCCGCCAACTGATCGTAGGCATCCCTGATCGATCCTGGCTCTAATTCCAGCATTTTCAATAGGGTGTTGGCGACAAACACGCCTACAGGTAGGCGATCCACTCCCCACGCAGGCACGCCCGTAATCGCCGAGGTCAAAAGCGTCGTGCCCATCCCACAAAAAGGGTCGAGAACCGTAGCCCGCGCGCTGCTCTGATGGGTGCATAATACATCCTTCACCAGGGTATACGCAAAGGCTTCCTTGTAGCGGTATAGCCGAAGCAGTGGTATCTCCTTATTGGCTTTGTAGGAAACGCTTTCGGCAAGTTCGGGGCGTTCCTGTAGGAGTGGCGCATACTTGAGTTCCAGCTGGTCGCGCAGGCTGCTGGCGCGTCGCAACGGCGTTGCGTCTAACTCCCACAGGCTGAGCTGCGTGTGCATAAGCTCTATTTTACCTTGATTAGCCCTCACTGACTCCTGCTAAATGGTTGGCGGCGCAGATCTTCCAGCCGAGCGGGAAGAGCGGGTCAAGAGGCAGTCCACATGACAGCAGAATGCAGTGCTACGCATACTCCACCAGCTCGCTCAGCAACTGCTCAAACTCCGGGAAGCTGGTTTGCACGCACTCCACATCGTGAATCACGGTTTCGCCCTGCGCAATTAGCCCCGCGATGGCGAGCGTCATGGCGATGCGATGGTCGCCGTGGCTTTGCACCTCTGCGCCGTGCAGGGGCGTGGGACCTTGCACACGCAAGCCGTCAGGTAGTGGCTCTATCTGTGCGCCCAGTTTGCGCAGTTCAGTGGCAATCGCCTCGATGCGGTCGGATTCCTTGACACGCAGTTCGGCGGCGTCGCGGATTTCGCTAACGCCGTGCGCTTGAGTGGCCAGCAGCGCGAGGATGGGCGCTTCGTCAATCAGGCAGGGCACGAGCGCGCCGCGCACATTCATCGCGCCCAGCGGTTGGGACTGAACGCGCAGCGTCGCGGTCGGCTCGCCCGCCTGTTCGTCGATTGCGCTCCATTCTAAATGCACACCCGCCTGGGCCAACGCCTCCAGCAGACCTGTGCGCGTCGGGTTCACGCCCACATGCTCAATCACTAACTCCGAGCCGGGCAACAGCAGCGCAGCGGCAATCCAGAACGCCGCCGAGGAGAAGTCGCTCGGCACGGTCAGTCGCTGCCCCTCCAGCCGTTGCCCTCCGCGTAGGCGCACGCGATGCGCGCCCGCCGTGCAGATTTGCGTCTCCAGCTCCGCGCCGAACGCCCGCAGCATCCGCTCCGTATGGTCGCGCGAGAGGTTTGGCTCCGTGACCTCCGTGACGCCCGCCGCGTTCAGCCCTGCCAGCAGGAGGCACGATTTGACCTGCGCGCTGGCGACTGGGCTGAGGTGCTTAATCGCCCGCAGCTCGCCCCCGCGAATGGCGAGGGGCAATCGGCTGGCGGCGTCCCTGCCGTCGATGCGCGCGCCCATGCGCTGCAGCGGCTCCACGATACGGCGCATGGGGCGTCGGCGCAGCGAGGCGTCGCCCGTCAGCACGCTGAAAATCGGATACGATGCCAGCACACCCGCTATCAGGCGCGTGGTCGTGCCCGAGTTGCCCGCGTCCAGCACTTCAGTTGGTTCCGTCAGCGTCTCGCCCCCGCGCCCAACGATGCGCCAGCGCCGCTCCCCGATGCGCTCCGCCTCCGCCCCCAACTGCTGCGCAATAGCGAGCGTGCGCAGGCAGTCGTCCGCTTCCAGAAAGTTCTCAATCTCCGTCGCGCCGCGCGCCAACAAGCCCAAAATCACCGCGCGATGCGTGATCGACTTATCGCCCGGCGGACGCCACACGCCCCGCACGCGCTTTGCAGGGGTAATACGCCAGCGTTGCACGCCTCGAAAATACGCTTCGCCCGCGAAACTTCCTGTTTAGTTGCCCAAATCCGACGGCGGTTTCATCTTGCCCAGCAGTCCCATCAGCGCGATGACGGTCAACAGATAGGGCAGCATCAGCAGCAGGTCAGTGGGCAGTTGCATGCCGAACACGGGTTGACCCTGCAAGCGCATTTGCAACGCCTCGAAGAATCCGAACCCCAGCGCCGCGCCCGCCGCGCCCAGCGGATGCCACCTGCCGAAAATCAACGCCGCCAGCGCGATGAACCCTCTGCCCGCGCTCATGTTCTCGCGGAACTGACCCGTCGCCGCCAACACCAGAAACGCGCCCGCCATGCTCGCAAACACGCCCGACCACAACACGCCGAGATAGCGCATCCGCTTCACAGGCACACCCATCGTGCGGGCTTTGATTGAATCGTTGCCCACAGCGTACACCCGCAGTCCCCAGCGTGTGCGCGTGAGCAAGCCCAGCAAAATGAACGGCAACGCGAGCGCAAACAGCGTGAGCCAGCTCTGGTCTTTGAACAGCGCGTTCAGAATCGGCAGGTTCTCCAGCCCGCCCAGCGACATTGGGGGAAACATGTTCACGACGGAGGTCTCGCCCGCCTCCTCGCGCGGCACGATAATCTGGCGAAACAGGTAGGTGCTGAGTCCCAGCGCGAGCAGGTTAATCGCCACGCCGCTGACGATATGGTCCGTGCGCCATTCCTGCGTGGCGACGGCGTGCAGCAGGGCAAGCGTCAAGCCCACCAGAATCGCGCACGCCAGTCCAATCAGCGGCGAGCCGGTGAGCAGCGCGCCCAGCGCCGCCGCGAACGCGCCCATCAGGATTTTACCCTCCAGCCCGATGTTAATCACGCCCACGCGCTCGCTCATCAGCCCGCCCAGCGCCGCCAGAATGAGCGGGGTCGCCTGACGAATCGCCGCGCCGAACAGTTGCCCGTCAAAGATGTCGCTCATTTTAGCCCTCCACGCGCCGCTTGCGCAGGTAAACCGCTGCCACATAGAGAATTAGCACCGCCTGCACCACCACGGCGATTTCTTTGGGCGCGCCCGTTTCGGCATGCAGGTGATACGCTCCGCTGCGCAACGCGCTCATCAGCCACGCCGAGAGCAGCGCAAGCGCAGGATGATTGCCCGCCAGCAGCGCAACCGCAATCCCGTCGAAGCCGTATTCGCCTGGGAAGCCTTCAAAAAAGCGGTACTGCGTCCCGCAGACCTCGATCGCGCCTGCCAGTCCCGCCAGCGCGCCGGATACAAGCATTGCTTCAATCATCCGCCGTGCGGTGGGGACGCCTGCGGCGTCAGCGGCGTCGCGATTGGCGCCCGTCGCGCGCGTCTCATAGCCCCACACGGTGCGATACAGCGTCAGCCACAGCCCCAGCGCAATCAGCACCGCGATTCCCAGTCCCCAGCTCGCCTGCAGGAAGTCTTCACGCAGCAGGGGCAGTCGGGCAGCTTCAGCAATCACGGCGGTCTGCGGCGCGTCGCCTGCAGGGTCTTTCAATCGTTCCGTCACCAGCCAGTGCGTCAGGTACAGCGCGATGTAGTTGAACATAATCGTGGAGATGACTTCGTGCGCGCCGCGCCGCACCTTGAGCCACACGGGGATGAACGCCCACAGTGCGCCCGCCGCCGCCCCCGCCAGCAACGCCGCGGGTAGATGCACTCCGCTCGGTACCCCCTGGAGCGCGCCCGCCCACGCCGCCGCGAGCGCGCCGACCAGCAGCTGCCCCGCCGCGCCGATATTAAATAGCCCCGCCTGCAACGCCACCGCCACCGCCAATCCCGTCAGCAACAGCAGCGTCATATCGTGCAGCACGGCGTCCCACGCATCTGCAGGACCGTAAGCGTCGGTGCGTGGGTAGCCAGTTGCGCCCTGGAGGATAATCTGGAAGCTTTCGCCCAAGGGCTTGCCTGCCGCCGCGATGAGCAAGGTCAGCGCAGTCATCACGATTGCCGCGCCCAGCAGCGCAGGCAGCACGCGCGTTCTGAACATCACACGCTCTGTTCGCCGCGCCTGCGGAAACTCCTGCGCTTCGAGGTATACTGGAGCCGATGCCTGCGTCTGTCGCGTTGCCTGAGTCGACCGCTCAGGAGCCTGTAGTGATGCACCCGTCGCTGCAGCGGCTGCGCTTCACGCCTGAACAGTTCCACAAACTGGGGGAACTCGGCTTCTTTGACGACGACCAGAAATACGAACTGCTCGAAGGAGACATCTACCCTATGCCGCCTGAGGAACCAGAACACGCTGGGATTAGCTCCGATATTGCGTACCAGTTTATTCGGCGCGGCGCGACCGTGTGGCACGCCCGCATAGAGAAGCCGTTGCGCCTTGGCGACAGCGAGCCAATCCCCGACATTGCGATTGTGCCTGGACGCACGCGCAACTATCTCGCTCAGCACCCCACGACTGCCCTGCTGATTATCGAGAGTGCGCACACTTCGCTGCCGCGCGATCGCACGCGCAAGCTCGCTATCTACGCGCAGGCAGGGATTCCTGAATACTGGATTGTGAACCAGCAGGATCGCCGACTGGAGGTGTACCGTGAACCTGCGGGCAGTGAATACAAAGCTATCCGCTACTACACGCTGGACGAGACGGTTTCGCCTCTGTTTGAACCCGACTGGGCGATTCCTGTGGCGGAGCTGTTCGGGGGTTCGTAAATACCCCAATATAAGTCCCTCCCGAAAAAATCCTCTCATATCTCCCGCCCTCCCACCGTGTAAAATCCGTTCCCCATCCCCCCGAAACGCCCAAGCGTCC
>CAYYCA010000157.1:0-5549 GCA_964470265.1 uncultured Fimbriimonadales bacterium
GGATAGGCGTTTCACAAGAGGCTTTGGCGGCGTCGTAGGCGCAGTGGAGGTTAGCCCTCACCCTCAGCCCCTCTCCCACGGCGTGGGAGAGGGGAGTTGAGTGCGTGCGCGGCGCAGCCGCGTTCCCCCTCTCCCGCGCTGCGGGAGAGGGGGCAGGGGGTGAGGGCTGACAAAAAAGCCGCTGCGCGTCCTCCCACTGAACTTAGCTGTTGTACCCTTATCAGGTTCCCCCCTCTCCCGCAACGCGGGAAAGGGGGCAGGGGGTGAGGGCGGAATGCGACACTTGAAACCCCAGTTGGTATTATTACATCCGCCGCAGCATCTGACGCAGCTCGGAGTGGATGCCTGCGTAGTTCATCGCCTCTTCAGGCGTGATGAGCTGCTTCTGCACATAGCGGTAGAGGCATTGGTTCATCGTGCGCATGCCCCAGTGCTCGCCCTCGCGGATGGCATGGTAAATCTCGCCGATGTGTCCGTCCTCGATCATCTTCTCGACGGTGGGTGTGTTAATCATAATCTCCACCGCCGCGATGCGCCCCTGCCCGCCCGCGCGCGGCACGAGCTTCTGCGCCACAATCCCGCGCAGCGTGTTCGCCAGACGCTGCAAGATGTGCTTCTTCTCCTCAGGCGGGAACATGTTCACGATACGGTCCATCGTCTCGTACGCGCTGGGGGTGTGAACCGTGGAGAACACGAGGTGTCCCGTCTCCGCTGCCTGCATACAGGCGTGCATCGTTTCAGGGTCGCGCATCTCGCCAATCAGGATAATGTCGGGGCTTTCGCGCACGACCGAGCGCAACGCGTCCAGGAACGATTCCGTATCGATGCCCACCTCGCGCTGGCTGACAATACAGAGTTTATCGTTGTGGACGAACTCGATAGGGTCTTCAATCGTCACGATGTGCCCGCGGCGGGTCTCGTTAATCAAATCGATCATCGCGGCAAGGGTAGTAGATTTACCCGAACCCGTCGGACCCGTGACCAGCACCAGTCCCTGACGGTACTGGGTCAGCCCTGCCAGCACGCGGGCAATCTCAGGCTCTTCGGGCCACAGCTCCTCCAGTTTCCAGTGCTGCAGGGGGATGAGACGGAACACGCCCGCGACGGTCTGACGCTGCATATACACATTCGCGCGGATACGGCACACGCCCTCCACAGTGAACGCCAAGTCGATTGCCAGTCGATGTTCGAACTTGGCGACCTGTTCGTGGCTCATGTGCGAGAAACAGAGGTCGCGCGATTGGCTGGGCGTGAGCGGTTCCAGCGCTTGCTCAAAAGGCGTGATTTTCCCGTGCAGGCGCATCACGGGGCGCGCGCCCGCCTTGATAAACACATCCGACGCACGCAGTTCAAACGCGGTCTTAATCAGGTCATCTAAGGTATAGCTCAACATGCGAACTGCCTCCTGCTATAGGTCTGTTTCTGGTTGGACGGCTGGCGTTTCGGTTTGTCGCTTGAGAAGTTTCGTGGTCGCCCAGAAAATCCCTGCCCCCGTGAGGATAGCGGCGAGCAAAATCAGGGAAATTAACCAGCCGGCGGGGGGGCGCGTGGGCGCGGACGGCGTCTCTGCCTGTGGCTGCGGTTTGGGTCGCTTGAGCGGAATCTCCAGCACGGCGGGGTCAGGGGTGTGGATGTAAATCACGCTGCGCCACATCGCGGACTGCGCGTCCGTCCACATCTGCAGGTGCGGATTCGCGTACTGGAAAAAGCCCGCGTACTCAATCTGGCGCGGCAGCAGCACATAGACATGCACGACGGGCAAATCGGCGAAGGTGCGGGCAATCGGCGTAAGGTTCAGCGTGCCCTCCTTCAAATCCACCAGCCCGCCCGACGCGAAACTGGCGACGGTAAACAACTCGTTCGGCTTCGCATCGCGCTTGAGGCTGTCGTCGGCAATCTCCACATATGCGACCGACCGCTTGCTCCACTGGGCGAACCGCTCGATGCGCTCGCGCACCGCATTGTGGGGAACACGCTTATCGAAAGTCCACGAGATGGGATGGAGACCATCAGGCTGAACCTGAATGACGACCACCACATTGGGCTGGCGCGTCAAATCGGGCGCGGAGTCGGTCTGGGCGAAACCGATTCCCCACAGGAGCCAGACAATCCAAGGTATCCCGCGACGCAACACGATGGGGCGATTATACCATGAAAAGCCGTTCCGACTGCTCTTGGAAGCGGGTTATGCGTCGCCGCGTTGCGCTTCGCCCCACACATCGTACACATCGGCGTGCGTAATCCGCACTTCCACAAACGCGCCCGCCTGCGCCGTGCTGTTTTTTACATAGACTAAGCCGTCCACATCCGGCGCGTCGCGATGGGAGCGTCCGATGGCGTACCTGCCATCTTCGCTGTAGCCCTCGATTAACACGCGCAGCGTCCTGCCAACCAGCTGCTGGTTCCGCGCGAGCGAAATCGGCTGCTGGAAGCGCATCAGCCTGTCGAACCGCTCGCGCTTCACGCGGAACGGAACCTGATTGGGCATCTCGGCGGAGGGCGTGCCCTTCTCGCGCGAGTAGATGAACGCGCCGACGCGATCCAGCTGCGCCGCCTGCATAAAATCGAGCAGGTTCTGAAACTCCGCCTCGCCCTCGCCTGGGAAGCCGACGATGAAAGTGGTGCGAATCGCGATGTCGGGCATTGCGGCGCGCAGTTGCTCAATCATCTTCAGGTAGCGTTCGCCATCGCCGGGACGGCGCATGGCGCGGAGCACCGTCGCATCGGCGTGCTGCAACGGCACATCGAGGTACTTCGCGACCTTCGGCAGCGACGCCATCGCCTCCATCAGCTCGTCCGTAACGCGCGAGGGGTAGGCGTAGTGGATGCGGATCCATTCTATCCCCTCAATCGCGTTCAACTCGCGCAGCAGGGTGGGCAGCATGAACTTTTTATACAGGTCGTAGCCGTACTGGGTGGTGTCCTGCGCGATGAGGTTGATCTCTTTTGCGCCGTTCTCTGCGAGCCAGCGCGCCTCTTCCAGCACACGCTCGATGGGCTTGCTCACATGCCGGCCGCGAAACGAGGGGATGGTGCAGAAAGTACACTTATGGTCGCATCCCTCCGAGACCTTGAGGTATGCTGTCCATGGGGCGCGGCTGCGCAGGCGCGTGGGCACATCCGCCCAGCGGTGGTGCGGGGGCTGAATATCGGCAATCGGCTGGCGGGCGACGCGGGCGGCGTTCACAATCTCGTCAAACCGCGCCATCTGACCTACCCCCACCCATGCGTCCACCTCAGGCAACATCTGCTTGAGCGACTCGCCGAGCCGCTGCACCATACAGCCCGCCACGATTACGCGCTGCGTCTTGCCCTGCCGTTTGAGTTGCAGCGCCTCGCGAATGACCTCCATCCCTTCGCGCTGCGCCGACTCCAGAAACCCGCAGGTGTTGATAATCACCACATCGGGCGCGTCGGTGTGCGCGTCGAGCCGATAGCCCGCGCGTTGCAACACGCCCGCGATTTCCTCTGAGTCGACCTCGTTCTTCGCGCAGCCGAGCGTAATGAGGCGTACTGTGGCTGACATCGCGAGAGAGTATACCTGCTCAACGCCGTTTAGCAGGGAAGAGATTAGTAAGGGCGAATCGAAAACGCGCTATGCAGTTTCCGAAGGATTTTCTGTGGGGCGCGGCGACGGCGGCGTATCAGATTGAAGGCTCGCCGCTCGCGGACGGCGCGGGCGCGTCCATCTGGCATCGGTTCAGCCATACGCCCGGTACTATCCTCAACGGCGACACGGGCGATGTCGCATGCGACCATTACCGTCGCTGGCAGGAAGATATCGAGTGGATGAAGCGACTGGGCTTGAACGCCTATCGGTTCTCGGTCGCCTGGGGGCGCGTGCTGCCGACTGGACGCGGCGCGGTGAACCAGAAGGGACTGGACTTTTACAAACGGCTCGTGGACGGCTTGCTCCGCGCGGGCATTACGCCGATGATTACCCTGTACCACTGGGACTTGCCCGCCGAGCTGCAGGACTGCGGCGGCTGGGCGAACCGCGACTGCGCCAAATGGTTCGCCGACTACGCCTGCCTGATGTTCCGCGAGCTGGGCGACCGCGTCCACCTTTGGGCGACTCTCAACGAGCCGTGGGTGGTGATGGCGCTCGGCTACCTGTGGGGACAGCACGCGCCCGGCATCCGCGACATCGGCGCGGCGGCGAAGGCGGGGCATCATATGCTGCTCGGACACGGCAAAGCGGTCTGCGCCCTGCGCTCCCTTGGACTGCCCAACGCGAAAATCGGGATTGTGACGAACCTCGGTCCCCAGCAGCCCGCCAGCGACAGCCCGCAGGACCAGATGGTCGCCGCCCTGTGGCACAACTTCATCAACCGTTACTTTTTAGACCCCATCTTCCGCGGCGAGTATCCCGACACGGTGATTAACTTCATCGGCGAGTTCGCCCCCAAAGCCGCCCCAGACGATATGCAAATCATCCAGAGCCGAATCGATTTTCTGGGCGTGAACTACTACACGCGCAATGTGCTGGCTTACGACGCAAGCGACCCCATCGGCTCGCGCACCGTCTATCAAGAAGGCAAACTCCATACCGAAATGGGCTGGGAGGTCTACCCCGAGGGGTTGTACGAGATTCTCAAGTGGGTTCAGGAGGAATACGGCGACATCCCGCTCTATATCACGGAGAACGGGGCGGCGTTCCCCGACGCCCCAAACGCGCAGGGCGAGGTAGACGACCCGCTCCGCGTGGACTATATTCGCGCCCATTTGGAGCAGGCGCATCGCGCGATTCAGGACGGCGTCCCGCTCAAAGGCTACTTCTACTGGTCGCTGATGGACAACTTCGAGTGGGCGTTCGGCTACAGCAAGCGGTTCGGGCTGCTCTATGTGGACTTCGAGACCCAGAAGCGCATCATGAAGTCCAGCGGACGCTGGTATGCGGAGTTCATCGCGGGTCAACGCGTCAGCTGAAGGGTATAATTTTGTTATGCTTGAGACACAGGTACGGGACATGGCGCGCCAGCTCCCTCCAGAGAAACAGGTCGAACTCGCTATTGATCTCTTGCTGGGGCAGTGGCGTACCTGGCATCGACTTTCCGAGCAGGGGCAGGCGTCAATCCGCGCAATTGCCCGCGAGCGCGGATTAGACTGGGACAAGCTAAGCGAAGAAGAGCGCGAGCAGCTCATCGATACGATCCTGCATGAACCCTGAACGATACCGCGCGCGAGTTGTATTCGATACTAATAAGTGCTTACCGAAAAGAATTGTATGCCCATCGGGGACGCGCTTGATGCGACGGCATTCCTGCCGTCGTGTGGTGCGCTGGGACATCGGTTCGTGCGCGACGGCAGGAATGCCGTCGCACCAAGCGGAGGATTTTTGTCGGTAGGGACTTACCGATCGGGGTTTCAAGCGCCATAAAACCTTCATTAGGGGTGCGCCTACTGTTGTTTCCCCTCACCCCCGGCCCCTCTCCCACAGCGTGGGAGAGGGGAGTTGAGTGCGTGCGCGGCGCTGGGGTTTCCCCTCTCCCGCGTCGGAGGTTTTGAACAATCCACTACCCATCACTCATTCGGCTGAAGCCGTTCCT
>CAYYCA010000158.1:0-5540 GCA_964470265.1 uncultured Fimbriimonadales bacterium
CGCCCACGAAGGTTTTGTCTCGCTTGAAACCCCGACTGGTATTAGAACTCAGCCGTTGTACCTTTGTCAGGAGAGAGGGAATCCCTTGCCTCTCCAAAATCAGGTATACTCCTGATTCAGGAGGCGCAAGATATGGAGGTCAAACTTATCCCGATTGACCAGATTGTCGAGGACCCAGACCAGCCCCGACGGGGCTACGATGAGGAGAGCCTGCAGGGACTGGCGGAAAGCATTCGCCGCTATGGACTGATTAACCCCATCACCGTGCGCTTGCTGCCCGACGGTGAGACCTATCAGATTGTGACGGGCGAGCGACGCTGGCGCGCCGCGCAAATCGCGGGAATGACCGAGATTCCGTGTATCGTAAAACAACTTGATCTGGACGCCGTGACGACTGAGCAACTGATCGAGAACCTGCAACGCGAAGACCTCGCGCCCATCGATAAAGCCCGCGCCCTGAAGAATCTCAAGGAGAGCCGTCGCCTGACGAATCGCGAGCTGTCGCAGATGCTTGGCTTGAGCGAGCGCACGATAGGCATCTGGCTGGGGCTGCTGGAGCTGCCCGAAGAGGTGGGCGAGCAGGTGATTGCCGTGAGCGGACGCCCGCCTGCAGGCAGCATCACCGAGAGCCACGCCCGCAGCCTGCTGGAGCTGGATGACCCCGAACTGCAAACCCGCCTCGCCGAGAAAATCCGCGAAGAGGAACTCACCAGCGACGAGACTGCCGCGCTGGTGCGTACCCTGCGCGACGACCCTGAACGCGCCGACGAGATCCTCGAACAGCCCGCCGAGGAAGTGCTGGCGGCGTCTGATGTGCGGGGACCCGCCCTCGAAGTGCGCCGATTCCGACGCTACTTAGAGGGATTGGATGTCTCAGCCCTCCATCCCAGCCACCTGCCGCCGCTGGAAGAGGAACTCGAACTCCTGCTGGAGATTATCGCGGAGCAGCTGCAGAGCATCCGCGCGGAGGTCGGATGACCGTCATCGCCATCGATGGACCCGCCGGTTCAGGCAAAAGCACTTTGGCGAAGAATCTGGCGCGGGCGTTAGGATATGTGTTTCTCGATACGGGGGCGATGTATCGCGCGCTCGCGCTCGCAGCGCACCGCGCGGGCATCGCCCCCGACGACGAGACGCGCCTGACCGAACTCGCACAGCAAATCGAGATACGCTTCACGATTGACGGCGACGAGCAGCGCGTGTTGCTGGGCGAGGAAGATGTGTCGGAAGCGATTCGCACGCCCGAAATCAGCGACTTAGCCTCGCGCATCTCCGTTTATTCGGGAGTGCGGCGCGCGATGGTCGCCCTACAGCGCGCGCTCGCGGCGCAATCGGAGGGTGTTGTGGCGGAGGGGCGCGACACCACCACCGTCGTATTCCCCGAAGCCGCCGTCAAAATCTATCTCGACGCCTCGCCGCAGGAGCGCGCCCGCCGACGCCAGCATCAACTCCAGCAACAGGGCATCGAGGTTCCCTACGAGCAGCTCCTGCAGCAGATTCTGGAGCGCGACGCCCGCGACGCCTCGCGCGCCGACTCCCCGCTGCGCATCGCCCCCGACGCCGTCGTGGTGCAAAACGACGGCTGGACAAAAGAGCAAACCTTCGAGTATGTGCTGAAACTCTGTCGGGAACGGCTGGGAGAGAAGGTATAGTTTTAGAGCGCCGTAGATGACTACCCCCGAACTGAGCGAGTATATTGCGATTGCCCAGCAGGGGCGGATGACCCCTGTGTATCGCGTTGCGCTCGCCGATTGGGAGACCCCTGTCTCCGCGTTTTATAAAGTCGCGGCGCAGGAACCCTACGCCTTTTTGCTGGAGAGCGTGACAGGCGGCGAGCAGATAGCCCGCTACTCCTATATCGGTTTCGCCCCGACTGCGATCCTGCGTACAAAGGGCAGAACCGCGCGCGTGTGGGCGCACGTTTCGGGCTGGCGCAGCGTCGAGATACCGCCTCATCAAACCCCACTGGACATCGCCCGCGCGCTGCTGCGCCGTCATCCGTATCAGGCGTCGCCGAGCCTGCCGCGCTTTACAGGCGGGCTGGTGGGTTTCTTAAGCTACGACCTTGTGCGCTTCTTTGAACGCCTGCCGAACGCCCCACAGGACGATTTGCAGACCGACGACTGCTGCCTGATTGCGCCCGAAGTGTTGCTCATTTTTGACCACGCGCTGCACACGATTACGATTTTGGTCAACCCCGAGCCGAGCGCGAACCCCGAAGCAGGTTATCGGCAGGCGTTGGCGCGGATTGACGAGACCCTGCGTCGTCTGCGCACGCCGCTGCCCCCGCCCCCGCGCTATGAAGACCCGCAGTTCAAGCTCAATCCGCAACCCAACATCACGCGCGAAGCTTTTGAGGAGGCCGTGCGCAAAACAGTGGACTATATCCACGCGGGCGACTGTATTCAGGTCGTGCTGTCGCAGCGGTTCAGCCAGCCGATTACCGCGCCGCCGTTCTATCTCTATCGCGCCCTGCGCACGATTAACCCCTCGCCCTACATGTTCTACCTGCAGTTTGACGACACGACGCTGATTGGCGCGTCGCCTGAGGTTCTGGCGACGGTGGAAGACGGCAAGGCGATTACCCGCCCGATTGCAGGCACGCGCCCGCGCGGCAAAACGCCCGACGAAGACGCCCGCCTCGCCGAGGAACTGCTTGCCGACCCCAAAGAGCGCGCCGAGCATATCATGCTGGTCGATCTCGGACGCAACGACATCGGGCGCGTGAGCCTGTATGGAACCGTGCGCACCACCGAACTGATGGTCATCGAACGCTACTCGCATGTGATGCATATCGTGTCGGAGGTGCAGGGACAGCTGCGTCCCGACGCCGACGCCTTTGATGTGCTGCGGGCGTGTTTCCCTGCAGGTACTGTTTCAGGCGCGCCCAAAGTGCGTGCGATGGAGATTATCGACGAACTGGAGCCGACGCAGCGGGGTCCGTATGCGGGCGCAGTCGGCTACTTCAGCTACACGAACGAGATGGACGCCTGCATCACGATTCGCACGATTCTGGTCAAAGACGGCGTGGCACATGTGCAGGCGGGCGCGGGGATTGTGGCGGACTCGCTGCCCGAACGCGAGTATGAGGAGTGTCTCAATAAAGCCCGCGCTGCGCTTACGGCAATCGAACGGGCACATCGGGGGTTGGAGTGAGACGCCCCTAAACAGCAGATGAGGCGCTTATGGGGTTTGAATAATAAACTGACCATCCCCCCTCCTTAAGGTTCCCCCCGCTGCGCGAGGGGAACCAAACCCTGCGCGGTTCCCCCTACGCAGTAGGGGGAACCTTACGGAGGGGGTGAATGCCTGTCTGGTCAACTATTTATTCAACCCCCATCAGCCGTCTCATTTACGCCATCTGAAACCCCGATTGGTATAAGCGCGTAATGACCTCATCCATCACATAGTCAGAGGTAACCGGATGAGCGCGCTGGTCGAGCATCGCCTTGTAGGAAGCCGCCCCTGCGTGATGATACATATCGGTGCGTATCATAACCGACAGCCATCCACCTGAGTCGACCAACACCTGCTTCATGACCGTTCCTCAGGGCGACGGTCGTGATATACTGAGGCGTCTTCTGGACCTCGTTCCACAAGCCGGATAAGCTGATAGAGGGGCGCGTAGGTGTCTTCATGAGGCAAACTTGCTTGCTCGTCCCAGCGCCCTCCACCTCCAGAGGCTCATTGACAGGAAGCGACACGGGCTGCTCTGGAATAATCACCTTACCGTCAAATCGGGCGCGCAGTGTGACTGTTGTAGCCCAATTATACCAACTTACCTACTGTGCCGACCTCTGACCAAACAGCAGTCGCTCCAGCAGGATGCACTCCAGCTGCTCAGGATGCCCCTGATCGGGAAATCGCTTGATTTGGCGACGCGCCTCCTGCAGAAACTTGCGCGCTGCAGCAGGCTGACCTGCTCTGTGATGGAGCCACGCCAACCAGAGCGCGTCGCTCGCGGAGAACCCGTGGTATTTGCGCCCCGCCTGAAACTCACGCAGAGCCGTTCGATAATCGCGTCGCTGCACTGCCTGCATCGCCCGGATACGATGCAGCCCGTCGATAATGTAGTAGTTATTTCGGCGACGCGCCTCCTGTTTCCACGCCCGCGTGCGTTGCTCAATCAGCACGGGCGAGGGCGTTAGCTCAGGAAGGAGCATACAGAGCAGGGCTGCTCGCTCATCCGCTCTCCACTGATACTCAGGCACATCATAGACTCTTTGCACATAGCTTCGTGCAAGCGCGACCGCCTCGGCACGTCGCCCCTGAAGCAATAAGCAGAAGACGAGACCGAGGCGCGCGTCGTATTCCTGATCATAAGCGGAGAGCAGGTCGCTTCGGATGAACACCTGCGCCTGCTCAAACTCCCTGACGGCGCGCTGATAGTCGCCTTGCATGGCATAAGCGTAGCCGCGCCAGTAGTGCGCCTGATGAGCGAACTCCGCAGGCGCGTTCTCCCACACTCGAACGGCGTCGGCGTATCTGCCTGCGGCGATTGCCTGCTGCGCCTGCCGTTCAAGTCGACCGCGCTCGCGCAACCGCTCCACAGGCGGCGGGGGAACATAGAACTCGAACTTCTCGCGCTGGCCTGTGGGCTTGTGAGCGAACTCCACGAAGAAGGCGTACACAGGCGCGTCCCAGTTCCCCTTGACCTCCGTAGCCGCGTCGAGCGCGGCGCTGTCTAAGATGCTATTCACAGGGCGCGTGAGACGCCCTGCGCCCACAGGCGCAAACTGGATTCGGGCGAGCTTCCAGTCCCGCAAGCTGCCTGAGGACGGCTTGAGCTCCCACTCAGGGTCTGCTAAGATAGTCTCCGCGTTCATCGGAGGAGCTACGGACTGCCGCTCATGATACACCCAGCGAAATCCCTTCAGATTCACTGTCAACATCCCGCTTCGGCGCGTCGCGGGAAGCGTTTCGGGCTGCTTAATCTGTTCCGTGATGGGCGCTTTGGGCAGCGACGCCTCGATGCGAGCCACGGGTTTGTCAGGCTGGAGGTTCGGAGAGAAAAATAGGCTGGGGTAGAACTCTATTGAGACGGCGCGCCCGTCCGCTGGAAGCCCCTCAGGCTCCTCGGCGAGGATTGCCCTGACGGTTCTTGCTCCTAGTCGTTCAATCCGCAAGATATAGGGGCGCGATTCGCACAGGCGGTTATCGACGGTTCGAACCGCGTTTGGTCCTGTCAACGCGGTACCCTCCGAACGGAACCACAGGCGCAGCGCGTCCGTTTTCGTCTCCAGCCGATGCTCGACCCGCTGAATGGGCGGCCAGCCCCACTGGAGCCGCCATTCAGGCATCGTGTGAACGCGCCCGTAGGTCGCGCCCATATAGGTCACCCGCGTTCCGTCGGGCAACACCACTGTTTTACCCTGCCGAGCGCGGATGGCTCCCCACACAGCGACCACGCCCGTAATCACGACGACAAACCCCAGACCCCAGAGAAAAGCGCGACGACGCATCAACGCCTCCTGAAACTTAGAATATGACGCGGTGGGGCAGAATCCTTTTCGCTATTCAGGGCTGCCGCAAGAATAATG
>CAYYCA010000159.1:0-5494 GCA_964470265.1 uncultured Fimbriimonadales bacterium
CCGCTTCCCAGATTTTCAGGAGCCGCTGGAGCAGGGGTTCCATCTGCTCAAGCGGGTACTGTGTGGCGGCATCGGAAAGGGCATGCGACGGGTCGGGATGGGTCTCCATAAAGAGCGCGTCGATCCCTACCGCGACGGCGGCGCGCGCCAGCGGCTCAATCGCGCTCCGTTCGCCCGCCGACTGTTTGCCTGCGCCCCCCGGACGCTGCACGCTGTGCGTGGCGTCGAACACAATAGGGACGCCGAAGCTACGCATGATGGGCAAGCCCGCCATGTCCACAATCAGCGTATTGTAACCGAAGCTCGTGCCCCGCTCGGTGAGCAAAATCCCTGTTGCGCCGAACGCTCGCAGCTTCTCCACGATGTTGCCTGTGTCCCACGGGGCGAGGAACTGCCCCTTTTTCACATTCACGGGCTTGCCTGTGCGCGCCGCCGCCTGCAGCAAATCGGTCTGTCGGCACAGAAACGCGGGGATTTGCAATAAATCCACCGCCTGAGCCGTCGGCGCCGCCTGCCACGATTCGTGGATGTCGGTCGTCACGGGCACGCCGAACTCGCGCCGCACACGACTCAGCACTTCGAGCCCCGCCTCCAGTCCGTGCCCCCGAAACGAATCGTGCGCCGTGCGGTTCGCCTTGTCAAACGACGCTTTGAAGATGTAGGGGATTTCCAGCCGCTGGCATACGCGCGTCAGATGGTCTGCCACGCGCTGACACAGCTCGAGGCTCTCGATGACGCATGGACCAGCAATCAGGCACAGCCTGCCGTCGCCTATGACCACCTCGCCGACGGAAACGGGTTGCATACCGGGAGTATACCTGAGTTCACAGGCGATGCACCTTGCCCCAGTCGCCGTCGGGCAGGGCGCGACATGTGAACAGGATGACCTGCGTCTGCTGCGCCACACGAGTCAGCAACTCCAGCGCGGCGCGATACCGCTCGGCGTCGAAATGCACGAACGGGTCGTCCAGCAGCAGGGGCAGGCGCAGGTCGTCGGCGAGCGCGTCGGTCAAGCCCAGCCGACAGGCGAAGAAGAGCTGATCCAGCACGCTCGCGCTCCATGCGGGCTGACCATCCTCCACTGGCAACACCTCGCCGCGTTCGGGGTGATGTACCTGCAGGCTGAGCGTCTCATCGAGGTCGGCTTGTGTATAGCGCCCGAGCGTGAGCGCGGGCAGGTGTTGCTCGATGCGCGGTTTGAGGCGCGCGCTGAGGTCGCCCAGATACCGCGCGTTCGCTTCGCTGAGCAGCTGCTCCGTCGTTTCCAGCAGGCGGGCGCGATAGAGCAGTTGCTCCAGTCGCTGCAGGGCGCGGGCGTGTTCGAGTTCGACGGCGTCGACTGGCTCGGCGTCGGGTAGGCTCCGCAACGCGCCCTCGCAACGCAGGCGTTCTTCCTGCAGGTCGCTCAGTTGCTGACGCTCGCGCGTGACCTTATTTTCGAGGCGCAACAGCATTTCGGCGGCGAGTCCTTCACGGGCGAGCGGGTCGCGTTGAATCTGCTCCTGCAGTCCGAGAATCTCCACGGCGAGTTCGCGTTGGCGTTCGCGCAGGGCTTTGGGGTCTTGTACGGCGTGCAGGGCTTCAATTTGGTGGCGCGTGCGTTCAATCTCCGCGCGGCGCGCCTGCAGCGCGTTCCACTGCTCGCTGAACTGCTGGATTGCCTGCTGCAGTCGGAGAGCCGCCTGCACGCCATACTCGCCTGTCGCGCCGTTCTGGGTGGGCGTTTCCAGTGGGTAGCCCGCCGCTTGCAGCAGTGTAGAGAGGGTTTGCCAGTGCGCCTGCGCCTCCTGCCGTGCGTGTTGCAGCGACGGCTCGGCGGGGGTGTGGGGGACGCCGCGCCCACGCCAGAGCAACGCGACACCCAAGGCGGTCAGTCCCAGCGCGAGCGCGACGCCGCCCAGCACAGGAGCGACGCCCCAGAGCGGAACACTGGCAATCAACAGCGCGACGCCCATCACGGCGAAACCGAGCCGCGCCTGCGCCCGCCCGCGCACCTGCTGCTGAACCCCGCGCTCTCGGCGCGCCTGCTCCGCAAGGATACGCAACCGACGCGCCGCGTCCTGATACCGCAGATACGCCGCATCCAATCGATCCTTGAAGTCGCTTGGCAGCAGACCCAGCGTGGAAAACCTCGTCTCCAGCTCATTCTCTAACTCACGGGCGCGGCGCTCCAGCTGCTCCAGCTGGTCTAAGTGGCGCTGGTTGGCGTCTGCTTCACGGCGCAGGCGTTCCAGACGGTTCTGCTGCTCTGCCAGCGCGCGCCCGCGTTGCAGGAGTTGCTCGTCCTGTTCAATCTGTGAACTCAGAGTAGCAGTTTCCGCCTCAATCTTATACAGCTGCTCGCGCAACTCACGGCGGCGACGCGCGGCGTTCTGGGCTGCCTGCAGGCGCGCCTCGATAGCTTGAACCGCGCGTTGCTGCATTTCGATTTGCGTGCGTAGGCGACGCCGCTCTTGTTGCAACATATTCAGAATGCGGTTCAGGTCGGCGTTCACTGCGCTCTCGCGCAGCTGCTGTTGTAGCGACTTGAGGTTGCGGCTTGCAATCTGCGTCAGTTCGCGTTGGCGCACGCAGGCGGTTGCGAGGTAGACCTCTTGCGGGATGCGCCAGAGTTGCTCCCAGCGGGCGCGCGCGGCGTCGCCGCTGAGAGTTTCCTCTCCCACCTGCAACAGGAACTCGGCGCGTTTGCGCGGGTCGTCTACGGGGTGAAACTTTCGGAGCAGAACGCGCTCGCCGCGCAGTTCCAGCTCCAGTTCCAGTTTCCAACCGTGCGGATGTCCCCAGTGGATGCGCTCACGGGCGGACTGCGCCGTGCTGGTGGGCAGGGTGTAGAGGGCGTCCAGCAGGGCTGCCAGCAGAGTGCTTTTGCCCGACTCGTTCGCGCCGAGAATGCAGTTCAGCCCTGCGTCGAACTCAAACTCCCTACGCTCACGGAATCGTCCGTAGCCCTCCAGCGCAAGGCGAATAAATCTCACAGTCTACCCCCTCGCAGCAGGTAAATAGCGGTTTGCGCCGCCTCGTAATAAAGGCTCGCCTGTTCAGGCTCACGCTCAGCGCGCTCCTGAGCCAGCGCCGTTAACATTTCTTCAAACGGCGTGTGGGGTTGCAGCAGTTCGGGTTGGAACGCGCTTTCCAGCTCCAGCCACAGGCAGTGAGGTTGCAGGTTTTCGGCTAAAAGTTGTACATTGAGCGGCTCCTCGCCGCGCCATCGCCCTGTCAGGCGCACTACGGCGACGGTTTCGGGAGTCAAGATTTCACGCAGATCGGTCAGCAGCGTCCGCATCGCCTCATAGCGGGCGATATCCCAGAGTAGCACGCCGTTCTGTGCGCCGTTGGGGTAGCGCGCCTCGCCCGTAACGACGCGCTCCACACGGGCAAGTTGTCCCTGAGCCAGTTCTACGATTAGCATCACGGCGGGCAGTTGCTGGCGAGGCATAATCATCTCAGGCGCGCCGCTGTAGTAGCAGACCGTGCGCCCCTGCGTCCATTCCTGCGGCGAGTGCCAGTCGCCCAGCGCAACATAATCCATCCCGCTTTCGGCAATCCGGGCGGGCTGGATGTCGCCTTCGCCGCCCGCGCTGGGCATCGAGCCGTGCATCAGCGCGATTTGCAGGGGCGCGCCGTGTGGGTCGCGGCGCAGCGCGGCTTGCCAGTGCGCCCCATCGCCTGCAGGACACGCGACAATTTCCAGCTCCAGCTCGTCGAGTCGCAGGCGGGCTGTTTCGGGCAGGAAATGGAGATTGGCGGGCAGGCGCGACTCGCGAAACGGATGCTGCTCAGCGGGGTCGTGGTTGCCAGGGATTACAATCACGGGCAGGCGCGACTCGGCAATCACCGCGAGCGCGAACTCAATCCAGCTACGCCCGGCGCGCGGGCTGTCGAACAGGTCGCCTGCAATCAGCACGGCGCGGCACTCGCGCGCCTGCGCCTCCGCGAACACGCGCTGAAACGCCCGCTTCAGTCGCTCCTGATGCGCCTGCGCTGCCTCCCCCAGATAGCCAAACGCCCTGCCCAAATGCACATCAGCCGTGTGCGCAATCCGTAGCACAACTGCAGAGTTCGGCAGGCAGGGCGTTTTTCCTGTGTGGTTTCAGTCATTGCGGAACAGGCTGCCGATGAACCAGCCGACCGCCATGCCCAGCAGCGGCAGCGCGTTCATGAAATCGATCTGTATCCGCAGCCAGTCGGCGATGTCCAGAGCGCCTACCAGAATTGCCGTCACATCGAACAGGCTGCGAAAGCCTGCATACGCCAATGCGAAGACCAGCGCAGTGTTGGTCAACTCGCCGCGCGTAATCAGCCACGCCAGCGCCAGAAACAGGAGATAGCCCACCAGCGCCGCGACGGGATTCGACAGCGCGCCGTGCAACAGCATCAGAATCAGCAGGTCGCGGTATGCGCCGAGGTCCTCCAGCTTCTCGCCGAGATAGGAGTTCGGCAGCCATGCGCCAATCAGCGTCAGCGCGGCGAGGTTGCCCCATAGCGACCATTCAGGACGCCACAGGATGAAGATGAGGTTCAGCACGGCGATGAGCATCGCGACGCCGAAAAACCGCTCCAGCTTCGCTGTCAGCGTGTAGCCTGTGTTGACCTCGTACAGCACCTTAATCTTCTTCGCCTCTTCAGCCACATCGTACAAAGGATTGTGTTGCATCATTCCCAGCCTCCGTGTGCTGTGGTGGTCGCGCCCGCGTTCAGTTTCAGCGTGTTGAGCATCCGCTCGTAGAGGGGTTGATACATCTCGAACTGATGAGGCGGCGTATAGGCGATGATGTGCAACGCCTCGTTCTGTGAGACGGGTACAGTAATCAGGTAGCCACGCGCGGGCATGTTAAGAAATGGAATCCAGTGGGTCAGGGTGTACTCAAAGTCGGTGCGCAAGCCGTGGACGCCCTGAACCTTCACAGGGCGTTGCTGCCGCTCCTTGAACTCAGCCAGCGCCTCGCGCAGGTTTTGCAGCTGCGTGGCGTGTACCTGGCGGAGCAGTCGTACGCCGCTCTGTTCCTGCGGATTGACAGCGCTCGGCTCGTCGCCAACGGGCATCAGGTCGGAGCGCACGGTAACCAGCGCGATTTTGACGCCTGTGCGCGCGCCGCGCTCGATGCGCACAGCGTCCTGCAGCTGGATGGGGCTATTCGGCTTGTTCATGCCCATCTGCGTCAGCGCGTCGCGATGGGCGCGGAAGGTCGGTGGAACCTGTACGGTGAACCGCCCCTGCTGGACGGTTCGCCATTCGCCTGCACTTATGGGGCGCTCGCTGCGTGGGTTCGACGCCACAATCAGGATCGTCGCCGTCCCCAGCGACGAGGCAATCCACAAAAATCGGTATAGCCACAACATACTGCCAGCTCCTTGCTTGTTTAGATTCACGCCCTCTATGAAAGGTTCCGCTGGAGAGATAATTCCACGAATTCGCACAGTGCTAACCCCAGATGGGCGTGGCTACTGGAGAATAATCAGTGTCTCATGCGAAAACTCATCATGGTTTGCCCCC
>CAYYCA010000160.1:0-5480 GCA_964470265.1 uncultured Fimbriimonadales bacterium
CCTTCGTGGGAGGCGCGCCGACCGCCGTTCACCCCCAACCCCTCTCCCACGGCGTGGGAGAGGGGAGACGAGCACGGACGAGACGGAACCTGTTCCCCCTCTCCCGCGTGGCAGGAGAAGGTGTTAGGGGGTGAGGGCGAAAACGCGAGCCTTGAAATCCCGATTGGTATTAGCACGGTACTCTTACCCCCAGCCCCTCTCCCACGGCGTGAGAGAAGAGAGACACTCGCCAAGAGACGATACTGAAAGAGATTCTCGCTTCGCTCGAAATGACAACTTCTATCATTCTGAGCGTAGTGAGGAATCTCAATCCCTTATAGGGCAACCTTCGCCTCATACAGCACCCTTGCCTGCTCGTCGGGCAGGTCGCGGTTGCGTTTGTGCAGCACCCGTACGACAGCTTCCGTCGCGCCGTCAGGGATGGGGGCGCGGATAACCCTGCGTTCGCCGGGCTTGAGGCGCGTGTCGTTGCCGTCAATCGCCACATTATCCGCCAGCAGCGTCTGGTGCTTGCCCACCTCCGAATCGCCCTTGAAGAAGCGCGCCTCTACAATCACGACCACATACTCGGGACCTGTGGGCACAGTATGCCCCACCTCGACACTCTCCATCTTGATTTGCAGGTAGTCGTCGCGTCGTTCGTGGGACATCTTGACCCCTTTCTGGAACATCGCGGGGGTTGCGCCTTCGAACTTATGCACACGGGCTTTGCGGGCGGGCAAGCCGTCGCCGGTTGCAATCGGACGCTCCACCACAGGCATATGGCAGTTCACGCAGCCGTTCGGGTCCTTGCCCCACTCGCTCTGCTTGTACCAGTCCACTGTGCCGAAAATCTCATGGCAGGTGGCGCACATATCGACCGTACCGAACTTTTCGTTTTTCACAGTGGGGTGGGCGTCGGTTTTGGTGCTGAGCGTGCCGTGATACGCGCCATCAGCGTCCTGATGGCAGCTGATGCAGTCGATTCCGTGAGCGCGGTCTTCCTCGCGCAGGGCAGGATGCTCCCCGAAGCCTTTGACCAGAATCGGTTCGGGCGCGTGGCAGGGCAGGCACATCTTGAGGGTGCGGTTGCGTGAGGTCTGCCCGAAGGTTTCGCTTTCCCATGCGGCGGCGTGGCGCGATTCGGCCCAGTCGCGCGCCTCGTTGGGGTGACAGGTCTGACAGTCGCCGCGTACTTTCGGGAGTTCACTTTGCGGAGACGCGGGCGCGTCCTGAGTCGCCCGTACTGCGCCGACGAGCATTAGCGCCAGCGCGACTGTTGAAACGCTCCAGCCCAACAGCGTATGCATAGCGAGGTCAGGATTCGATTGCGGGCGCGAAATTCCTGCTTTTTGTGGAGGGCGCGTCCGCTGTTCTTCCAGTCAAAACGACAACCCCTCCAGCTGACAAGTCCCGAACGCCTGGATTTCAATCCCTTGCTCCTGTAGCCACGCGCGTATCTGACGCTCCGACTCGGAACGCTGCCAGTGCGCCTCAACGCCACGCAGTCGCAAGAGAGCATCCGCCGCGCCCGTCTGCCTGAAGTAGCCCCCTTGCCCGTTGAGAATCGAAGTCCGTCCGCTCGAACGATCCGCCACGACGCCCCACACGCGCCCTGAGTCTTCCATCAGAGCGGCTTCGTGTCGCGCAATCGTGGCGCCGATGCGGCGCGGCTGATCGGGACGAGCGCGTTCCACCAGATAATAATGATATTGGAGTCGCGGCGTCTTGCTCAGGAGCGTAGGCGCATACATCGCCCCAACCTCCAGCAACACTGCCTGCTGTCCCACCTGAAGCACCGTTGCGGACATCCGCTCGATTTGCGGCGACACGATACGCGGGGCGAGTAGCTGGTCGCGCAGCCGCCGGAGTGTCCGTGCATAAATACCACTGCCTCCTAACGCGCCAATCCCCTCGCCGCCCAGTTGCCAGCGCAGGTAATTCCTGTTCTCTTGTAGGGCGCGATACTGCGCCGCGCTCATCCGTTCGAGGCGACGCGAAGGTATTCGGTAGACCCAGCGCACGGAGGGTAGCGCGGGCGGCTTGGGCGCACGAACAGGTCTGAGCGAGAAGCTGGCGTTGAGACCATCGCGCTCCAGCGCCACGCCGTGCAACGCCCAGACGGTATCAGGCTGTTCAGCAAAGAAGCCCGCGACCCTCGCCTGCGCGATTGCTTTCGGCAGGGGCAACTCGCGATATAACAGATACGCTTGCTTTTTAGGCACAGTGCCTCTCTATAAACGGAGCGACACAGACCTCTTGTGAGCAGGCAATTCTCATGTGGAGTTCGATGATGTGGATGCCAATAATCCTCAAGGAGGGATGCTTATGGATCGAGCCATCCAGCGCTGGTTAGGGATGACGCTACTGGGAATCAGTGTTGCGTGCGCGACCGCTCACACCGCCATCGAGACGCGGCTGAAGTTGCTGCACGACTACGCGGTCTCGGTAAACGAAGCGCGTCTGCAGCACGGGTTGCCGCCGCTGAAGCTGAACGAGCAGCTCTGCGAAGCTGCACAGGGCTACGCCGAGACGCTGTTGGCGACGGGACGAATTCAGCACGCTGACGCGCAGGGACGACGCGCGGACTATCGGGTGACGCAGGCGGGCTATTTTTATCATCGGCTGGGGGAGAACCTTGCGGCGGGACAGCTCAACTACGAACGCGCGCTGGAGATGTGGCTCCAAAGCCCTCCGCACCGCGCCAATTTGCTCAATCCCCACTATCGCGAGTTGGGCGTGGGCTTCACCGCGAATGACGCGACGCGCTATCGCACGACATGGACTCAGCTGTTTGGCGCGCGGCGGAATGTGTACCCCGTCGTGATTAATCTGGACGCCTTCGCGACCGAATCGCCCCTCGTCGCCGTCTATGTGCATGGGGCAGGCGAGGCGCAGGCGATGCGCTACCGAATTGGCGACGGCGCGTGGAGCGAGTGGCAAACGCCCCGTGAATGGCTCCGCTGCCAGTTGCCCGACTGGGAAGGTTTCCATTCGATCACGGTGCAGCTGCAAATCGGCGAGCGGGTGTACGAGGCATCGGACGAGATTTACCTACAGAGTCGGTTCATCCTCGCTGAGGTCGCGGGCGAGCGCGAGGGCGACGACGAACGCCGCGCCCACCTCCTTGAGCGCACGGGCGCAGGCGTCGAGGGTGCTGCCCGTCGTGAATACATCGTCGAGCAGGGCGACGGCGCGTTCCCGAATCAGCTCAGGGCGCACAACCTCGAAAGCGTCCTGCACATTCTGCATGCGCTCGGCTTGACGCAGCCCCACCTGCGGGCGTCGGTAGAGTCGGCGGCGGAGCGCGCCCATCAGCACGGGGACGCCTGAGCGCCAACTGAGATGCCGAGCGACTAACTCCGCCTGATTGAAGCCCCGAAAGGCGCGTCGGGCGGGATGAATTGGTACGGGAATAATCGCATCGACCTGACGCAGCGCGGCGTACTCCGGGCGGTTCCACGCCTGCCAGAGCTGCGCCGCCAGCGGTTCGGCGGCGCGTCGCCAGCGGCGAAACTTCAGGTTCAGAATCGCGCGGCGCAGGCTCCCTGTGTAAAATCCCGCGCACACCACTCCATCAAACGCAAAAGTGCGCCCCAGACAGTGTCGGCAATCGCCCAGATGACGCAGGGGCATGCCGCACTGACGGCATGCAGGCGGCAGGATCGGCGCAACACGCTCGGCGCAGGCGGGGCAGAGCGGCTCGGCACGGAACCGTCCGCACGCCACACAGCGCGGCGGATAGAGCGCGTCCCACAACCTGCGCCACATTGCTTAGCGGAAAATCACATCAATCACCACATCGCGAATGCCCGGGCGCTGGCGCAGGATGCGACGGATAATCTCCATCTCCGCCTTGGGGTCAATATCGTGCCCGCGCATGCCGCTTACCGTGCCCCGCAGGTACACCACGCCGTGAAACACCTGCACATCGAGCCGCGAGGTATCAAGGTGGCGTTTGTTAATCTCGCGCAGGACCATGCGACGGGTCTCCACATCCGCTGCTGCCATCGTTGTTGTCCTCCAGCGTAATTATAACCCAGGTTGCTCCCTATCCGTTTTGAGCGGGCGAAATTCTCGCTCCGCTCGGAATGACGAAGCCGTTCTTACCAAAATGAACCTGTCATTCCGAGCCGCAGGCGGGGAATCTCGGTACAGGTGCAACTTGGGCAATTATAGCCTATCGGTTCAGCCTCCTATCAGGAACCCAAATCCCTCGCAAATCGTAGTATAATTGCATGGCAGGAAAATCCCTCCTGCCGCAGCGGGCAGCATCCTTTCAGAGCTGGCGTTCGGACAACTCGCCTCAGAAGTATACGCGGTTTACACGGCGTGTATGGAATATTTCCTTCACGGGTCAGAAACCCCTGCGATTCCAATCGCGTCTAACCGATAATGCTTAAACGGCGTCGTTGGGGCGACCCTGTATCCTAACAGCATGGGGTGAAACATGAGGCGAACCGAGCGCCCGTCGCGGGAACACGCGACCCGACTGCCCGTCGAACACACAAGGGGGTCTAAGAGCATGAGCGCAGCCGACTTCTTGCGCCAGATCGAAGAACAGCGACGGCTGGAAAAACAGATAATGTGGGAAGGCACTTTTCGGGAGTATCTGGAAATCGTCCAGAAGAACCCGAAGGTGGCGAACCTCGCGCACGCGCGAATCTATGACATGATTATCAGCGCGGGCGTTGAGGAGCATGGCGACGGACAGCCGCGCGAATACAAGTTTTTCACCTCCGAGCTTTTCGGCATGGAGCGTACTTTGCAGCAGCTGGTGGAGGAATACTTTGCCCCCGCTGCGAAACGGCTCGATGTGCGTAAGCGCATCTTGCTTTTGGTGGGTCCCGTCGGCGGCGGTAAGTCGACGCTGGTGACCATGCTCAAACGCGGGCTGGAGCGCTACTCGCGCACCGACGAAGGCGCGGTCTACGCCATCAAGGACTGCCCCATGCACGAAGAGCCGCTTCACCTTGTGCCCGAAGAGCTGCGCGCCGACTTCAAACGCCAGTTCGGCGTGCATATCGAGGGCGACCTGTGCCCCGTGTGCCAGTGGAAACTGCGCCACGAATGGGGCGAGAACATTCAGGATGTGCCCGTCGTGCGCATCAAGTTCTCCGAACGCGAGCGCGTCGGCATCGGTACCTTCAAACCGTCCGACCCGAAGTCGCAGGATGTGTCTGAACTCACCGGCAGCGTGAACCTGAACCTGCTCACCCAGATTGGCGTCGAATCCGACCCGCGCGTCTACAACTTCGACGGCGAACTGAACAAGGCAAACCGCGGCATCATGGAGTTCATCGAAATGCTCAAAGCCGATAAGCGGTTCCTGTATGAACTCAACACGGTCGCGGGCGAGCAGATGATTAAAATCGGACGCTTCGCGCTGATTTACACCGATGTCGTCGTGATTGCCCACACCAACGAGTACGAATACAACGCCTACTTCTCCAACAAGGAGAACGAGGCGATGATCGACCGCATGTTCGTGGTCAAAGTGC
>CAYYCA010000161.1:0-5478 GCA_964470265.1 uncultured Fimbriimonadales bacterium
GGGGCAGCTCCACCGCCTCTGCGGCGAACGCTTGTAGCCCCGAAAGCAGCCATAATCCGCCAAAGAGCGTCGCACGCGCGGGTATGACTGCCCACCCGCCGCGCCGACCTGCGTCAGCATTCCTCATCGAACAACTCCTCCCTTGTTTAGAATGGTAATTCCTCGCTGAATGCGAAGTGAAAGTTAGTTTACCTGATTAATCGCTTGGCTCACGATAACCTTGTAATTGATAGCCGAGGTCTCTTTTGAGACTGAACGCTCGATTTGCACCTCGTATCCAAGAAGCTTGAGAAACTCTCGCACCGGAACCCACAGGCGCGGCTCCTTATATACCGCTCGCTGGTACAGCAGGGGCGACTTCAAACCGTGCACTTGCTGATTCACCGATACGCGCGTCTCGTTAGGGCGCGCGACGAGAGTGCGCCCCCCGACAACAACCCGTAGCCGCTTCTGCGATGGGTTCCACTGCCAGTGTGTACGCGGCGTCAAGCCCAGAGCCTCAGCAAGCGCGTCCCACTGGGCGTACAAGACGCCGTTTCGCACTATAACGGTCGGCTCACCTTGCCAGGTGTATGGGAGATAGGACTCTGTTAGTTCGCCGGGTGAGGAGCTTGACCTGATATGGAGACTTAAGGTATTGCGTGGCGCGATGGAAATGAATAAATCGTGTTCGTTTGTAGGCTCCAGTTCACGAAATTCCCATACCAGTAGGTTGCCCTGTCGACGAAATTGACCGTTGTCGTGGATGTTCTCAACGGCGTAATCAGGCAGCAGCGAACGCTCATCAATCACAATCCGTCCGTAGCCGATGGAACCCTTCCACGATGCCCCTGTATGAAGCACATACTGGAAGAGATTGCGCCCGCCAGAGTCGTACCCCAGCTCTGCTGAGTAGGTAACTCGAGTAGTGCGCTGTTGCCCCGCAGCAAAATGAACCGTGCGCACATACCAGTACGCGATACCGTACTCGCCTCGTCGTTCGCTGGCTTTCAAAATGCGATAGGAAACAGGTTTTCCGTCCAGATAGGCTCGAAAGTTGCGCAGCGTTGGAGCAGTCTGCGCGCTGGTATCGGTTCCCTCTTGCAAAGTCTCGGGAAATCCAATCTGGACCGTTGTTGCTTTGCCCTCGTTCTTGAACACGAAAGTGCAGTCCACCTCGGCACGGTCAGGGTACAATTTGATACGCACTTCTTCGCGCACCATGCGTATAGAGGCATGAGGTCGCATCAGGCGAGCGGTTCCTCCAGTGGCAAAGACAACAGCGTCGTCGCTCCATCCTGGAGTGAGCGCTACAGCAAACGCTATGAAACCACTGAACCTTGCCACGAAACGCATATCGCACCTCTCGGGGGTGCGTTCGTCGCTCGTGAAAATATTCCTGCTGGGTCGCTTGCTCCTTACCCAATCGTCTGCCTTCGGAACCGCAGCCACCCGATGAGCAGCCATGCCGCGCCGCTAATCACCGCGTAGCCTCCCATCGCGCCCAGAACCCACCACGGCGCTAAGTCCCAGTCGAACACCACCTTCTTGCTCATATCGAAGTAGTCGTAGTGGGGCAACACGCCGTAGAGCAAGTTCAGCCAAATCGCGCTCAGGTCATGCTCCCAGTGCGCCATCAGCAACAGGCGGTTAAACACGCCCGACCCGAACGCCAGGATAAGGGAGAGCGTCACATTTGCGGCGGGCGTGAGGTAGAGCGAGAGCGTAATCACCATCGCACAAAGCCAGCCAATCCCCATCAACTTGAGCAACACATACTGGATGAAAATCGGCTTTAGGGGGATACCGAGCGAGGCGAGCAACCCCAGCGTGACCAGCGCGAGAATCGCGAAGCATAGCCCCGCCGTGCAGAACGCCGTTGCCCACTTGCCCAGCAGCAGCTGCCCGCGCGTAATCGGGCGCGCCATTAGCGGGTAAATCGTGCGCCGCTGCATCTCTTCAGGAATCTGACGCGCCGCAATCAGCACGGTCAGAACCGTGGTCATCACGCCAATCGCTGTGAACGCCACATCCTTGACAAAAATCTCCAGCCCCTGCACGCCAAACACACGAAACGCCGACGCGCCCAGCGTCAGCAGCACGGTCAGAATCAGCACCACATAGAGATCTTTGCGGCGGACGGTCTCCAGCAGTCCCGCCGTCATTAATGCCCGTGTGATTTGCACTGTGCGCGTCATGCTGCGTCCTCCGAGTCAGTAAGTGCCGTCGTCGACGGGGGCGCCAACGCTACGGAAGGCGCGTGCGTCGGCGGGGACGCTGAGGCTACGAATTGGCTTCGCGTAGCGTCGGCGTCCTCGCCGACGAGCAGTGCATCCCGCCCTGCCTGCACCGTCCGAATGAAATAATCCTCCAGCGACTCCACGCGCCCCGCGAGTTCGCTGAGCCTGTGTTCCGCAATCAGCCTGCCCTGATGAATAATCAGAATGCGGTCGCAAATCGAGGCGACTTCCGCCAGCTCGTGCGAGGAGAAGAAAATCGTCGCGCCGCGCTCGCGCTGGGTCGCCAGCAGATCGCGCAGCTCCCGCTTGCCGATGGGATCCAAACCCGACGAAACCTCATCCAGAATCAGCAGTTTCGGGTCGCCGAGCAACGCCTGCGCAATCCCGACGCGCTGGAGCATCCCTTTGGAGAGGTTCTTGTTGAGGGTATGCATCTTGGGCGCAAGGTTCACCGCTTCGAGCAGCGCTTCGATTTGCGCTTTGAGCGTGCGCCCCCGCAAGCCGTGTAGCTCACCGTAAAGGCGCAGGGTCTCATAAGGCGTCAGGTAGGGCGAATAGAGCGCGGTTTCGGGCAGAAACCCGACCAGCTGTCGGGCGCGGGCGTCAGTTGCGGGCATGCCGAAAATCCGCGCCTCGCCAGAAGTGGGCGGCTGGAAGCCCATCAGCGTCTTAATCGTGCTGGTCTTGCCCGCGCCGTTCACGCCGAGAAAGCCGACAATCTCGCCTTCGCGCACCTCGAAGCTGAGATTGTCCACAGCGCGGAACGGCGGCTTGAACCACCGCCGATACGCCACCACCAGCTCGCACACCTCGATGGCCCGCATCAGTGGCAATTGTCGGCAGAACCGTGCGTTTTTACAGGGGGGGTCAAATCACATCACCCTCACTGGCTCCCCGCGCCGTACCGACTCGTAGCCTGCAATCGCGACGGCGGCGGCTTTGTAGCCGTCCTCGCCTGTCGCCAGAGTCTGCCGCTCTGCGCCTGCCACGACGCGCACAAACTCGTCCACCATCAGGTAGTCGATGTTGTCGCCCCAAAAGACCTGCTTGATGCGCCCTGCGCGGTCGTCGTAGTGAATCAGGTGCTGCGCGAACATGTCCATTTCGATCATCCCGCGTGTGCCGACAGCAGCGAGGGTCACATCGCCCCAGGTGGGGAAGGTTTTCGGACGCGACCAGCTCGAATCGAGCGTGGCAAACACGCCGTTCTGCAGGGTCATCGTGAGCATGGCGGTGTCGTCGAATGCGCCGTGAAACATATTGTTGCCCGTCTCGGCGTAGACCTCGGCGATTTCCTGCCCTGTGAGCAGGCGTATCAGATCGGCGACATGCACGGTGTGGTCGATCATCGCGCCGCCGCCCGCGAGTTCGGGGTCGTTGAACCAGCCGCCGGGGTTCGAGCCGCGATTCGTGCCGCGCAGCGCGAGCAGTTCGCCAATCGCGCCCGATTCCACCATGCGCTTCATCTGCTGAAAAGCGGGGCTGAATCGGCAGGGGAAGGCAGTGAACAGGTGAACGCCCGCGCCCTGCGCCGCCGCGAGCATCGCTTTGCCGTCGTCCAGCTTCGTCATGAGCGGCTTTTCGCACAGGATGTGCTTGCCCGCCGCCGCCGCCATCTGCGCCAGACGCGCATGATGCACATTCTCCGAGCAGATAATCACCGCCTGCGCGTCCGACGCCAGCAGGGATTCATAACTATCGAACGCCTGCGTTTCGAACTGTTGCGCCTTCACCTGCGCGCGGGCGGGGTCATGGTCAGCGATGCCGATCAGTTCAGCGTTCGGGTTCGCTTTCAAACAGTGCGCGTAGCTGTCGGCGTGCAAGTGCGCAAAGCTCATAATGCCCACTTTGACCTTCATAGCGCGACGACCCTCCCTGTCTGTGCGGATTCGATGGCGGCGAGCGCGAGGCGCACCGCGTTGTAGCCGTCCTCGACGGTGATTTCGGGCGTCTGCCCCGTTTGCACGCACTCGATGAAATGGCGCAGCTCCAGATAGTAGGGGTTCTGCACGGCGGGGCTTTCGGGAACCTGCACGCCGCCGCCCGCGCCGCCCTCCGCGCGTGTTGCAATCTGCAGCGCAACCTGCCGCGTCGAGTCGTATTCCAGCATGCCCGAATCGCCGCAGATTTCGAAGTTCACCTTGAAGCCGCCGGGATCGCACCATGTGCCCTCGATATGCCCCACCGCGCCGTTTTTGAACTTGAGCGTGACGAGCGTGTAGTCCAGATGCTCCAAGTTGCGGAAGGTGAGCGCTTTGGCGTACACGCGCTCCACTGCGCCGAGCGTCCAGAGCAGCCAGTCGAAGTCGTGGATAATGAGGTCTAAAATAACGCCGCCGCTCTTGTTGAAGTCGGCGTACCAGTCGCTTTTGGTGCGGGGGAAGTCGCCTCCGCGTCGCATGCGCACCGCAGCCACTGCGCCCACTGCGCCGTTTTTCACGAGCTGGTGCGCCGTGCGATATTCAGGGAAAAAGCGCAGCACATGGGCGGGCATGAAGGGCGTGTTGTGCTTTTTCACCGCTTCCACGATGCGCTCGCAGTCCTCCAGCGTACGGGCAAGCGGCTTCTCGCACACCACCGCCTTGCCCGCCTCAATCGCTGGCAGTGCGTACTCTGCATGCCGATAGGTGGGCGTGCAGATGTCGATAACCTCACACTGTTCGAGCAGTTCGCTCAGGCTGCCCGCGACGCGCACGCCGTATTCCTGCGCAAACGCCTGCGCCCGATCAAGATGGTGGTCGTACACGGCAGCGACCTCCACATCGGGCATCTGCCGATAGGCGTCCATATGCTGACGCCCCATCGTGCCTAAGCCGATAATGCCTACCTTGGTCATAGCCGCGCCTTATATTCACCAAGTGAGCGTGGATTCCTACCCGATTCGTGTGCGTCGGGTTAGCATAGTAATAAGGATTGTCCGCGATGCGCCCTGCGTTCCCCTCTCCCACGGCGTGGGAGAGGGGACGGGGGTAAGGGTACACGGCTTTGCCTCAACTTCGGGCGCAGGAGTCGTGTTTTTCCTCGCCTTTTCAACCTCACCCCCCAGCCCCCTCTCCGTTTACGGAGAGGGGGAGCAGGCGGCGCGTGGCGCGGGCGTACCCCCCTCCTGATAAGGGTACAACGCATAGGTTCAACTCGGCTGTACCAGCAACCGAGTTGGCTCCTTCGACCACCTTACCCCCCTCCGTAAGGTTCCCCCCGCTACGCGAGGGGAACCGAAAAACTCACTCGGTTCCCCCTACGCAGTAGGGGGAACCTG
>CAYYCA010000162.1:0-5430 GCA_964470265.1 uncultured Fimbriimonadales bacterium
GGCGCGCTCGCTTTTTCACCCTCGCCCCCAATCCCTCTCCCTATAAATCGATATATTCCGAGCCGAAGGCGAGGAATCGTTAGTCCGTTCTCAGCCCTGCTTTGACTCACGCTCCTTTTGCGTCAGCACACGCCTGAGGATTTTGCCCGACGGCGATTTCGGAATCTGGTCGACAAACTCCACTTTTCGAATCTTCTTGAACGGTGCGACGCGCCCTGCCACATAGTCCATCAGCTCCTGCTCCGTCGCCTGTCCTTTGAGGACGATGTAGGCTTTGGGCACTTCGCCCGCTTCCTCATCGGGGCTGGGCACGACAGCGGCGTCGGCGACGGCGGGGTGCGTGAGCAATACCGCCTCCAGCTCCGCGGGCGCAATCTGCAACCCCTTGTATTTAATCATTTCCTTCACGCGATCGACGATATAGAAGTAGCCATCCTCGTCCACATAGCCCACATCGCCTGTGCGTAGCCAGCCATCGGGTGTGAGCGTCTGCGCCGTCGCTTCGGGGTTGTTCAGGTAGCCCTTCATCACTTGCGGACCGCGAATCCAGATCTCGCCCTCCTCGCGCACGCCGAGTGGGTTGCCCGTCTCCAGACTCACCACAGCGCACTCGGTGCTGGCAACTGGCACGCCCACCGAACCGAGCTTGATTCGGGCAGGGTCTTCGGGGTTCACATGCGTCACGGGGCTGGTCTCGGTTAGTCCGTAGCCCTGCAAGACGATGCAGCCAAGCCGCTCGGAACACGCCTGCGCCAGCTCTGCGCTCAGTGGCGCTGCGCCCGACATGATAATTTTCAGGTGCGACAGGTCGTAGTTGTCCACAATCGGGTGTTTCGCCAGCGCGAGGATAATCGGCGGTACGAGGTTCGCCCGCGTGATTTTGTAGTCCTGCATGATTTTTAGGAACTGCTCTAAATCAAAGCGAGGCATCGTGACGATGGTCATCCCGCGATAGAGACACAGGTTCAGAATGACCAGCATGCCGTAGATGTGATAGAAGGGCAGCACACCAATCACGCGCTCGTCCTGCTGCAGGTTTACCCCCGACGCCAGCACCTGCACCATATTCGCTACGAGGTTGCGATGGGTGAGCATCACGCCTTTGGGCAGTCCCGTCGTGCCGCTGGAGTAGGGCAAGACAATCAGGTCCTCAGCGGGGTTAATCGCCACTTCAGGCGGTTCAGCTTCCGCGAGCAGCGCGGTGAAGGGGGTTGCGCCCTCGCCCTCGCCGATAACGAACACTTCCTGCACGCCCGCCTGCTGCGCTGCAGGAATCGCCTTCTCCAGTAGTGGCCCCACGGTAATCAGGAACTTTGCGTTCGAATCGCGCAGCTGATAGGCAAGTTCGTCGGCAGTATAGAGCGGGTTGGCGGTCGTCACAATCCCTCCCGCCAGCGCGACCCCGTGATACGCGAGGGGATATTCGGGCAAGTTGGGGCAATAAATCCCGACCACATCGCCTTTGCGCAAGCCGCGCTTTACGAGGTTGCCTGCCACGCGCCGCACGCCGCCATAGAGTTGCGTGTAGGTTAGCGTGCGCCCGCTGACGCCGTCAATCATCGCAGGCTTCTCGCCGTACTGTAGCGCATGCTGATACACCATCTGTGGCACCCCGACATCGGGGATTGCCACATCCGCATAGGGGCTTTTGAATACCATCACCGTACCTCCAGCCTATAAATATGCGCAAACTACAGGGTTTCCTGCCGTGCGAGGTAAAATTGTTGCATATGATTCTGGTCATCGGCGGCGCGGGCTATATCGGCTCGCATATGGTGAAGTATCTGCTGCACAAAGGCGAGCAGGTGGTCGTGCTGGACAACTTCTCCACAGGGCACAGGCAGGCAGTGCTGGGCGGCGCTCTGGAACAGGGCGACCTGCGCGATTCCGAGACGCTCCACCAAGTGTTCCGCAAGTACGAGATCGAGTGCGTGATGCATTTCGCGGCGTTCATTTTCGCGGGCGAGTCGATGCGCGACCCCGCGAAGTATTACGACAACAATGTGCTGGGCTGCCTGCGCCTGATGGAGGCGATGCGCCTGAACGGCGTGCGGCAGATTATCTTCTCCTCCACGGCGGCGGTGTACGGCGAACCTGTAGAGATTCCCATCCCTGAAACGCACCCGCTGAATCCGACGAACACCTACGGCGAGACGAAGCGCGTGATGGAGGGGATGTTGCGCTGGTATGGGCAGGCGTATGGGATTCGCTCGATGGCGCTGCGCTACTTCAACGCAGCGGGCGCGGACCCCGACGGCGAGCTGGGCGAGGATCACCGCCCCGAAGAGCATCTCATCCCGTTGACGCTGTTCGCCGCGCTTGGCCGGCGCGAATCGATCTCGGTCTTCGGGACTGACTACGACACGCCCGACGGCTCCTGCATTCGCGACTATGTGCATGTGTGGGATTTATGCGAGGCGCACTATCTGGCGTTGCAGCGACTGCGTGCGGGCGCGCCCAGTGATGTGTATAATCTGGGCAACGGGCAGGGCTATTCGGTGCTGGAGGTGATTCGCGCGGCAGAGCGGGTCGTGGGCAAGCCTATCCCGACGGTCTACGCGCCGCGTCGCCCAGGCGACCCTGCACGGCTCGTGGCGTCCTCCGAGAAAGCGCAGCGCGAACTCGGTTGGCAGCCGCGCTATCCTCAGCTGGAAACGATGATTGAGCATGCGTATCGGTGGTTTACCATGCATCCGAACGGGTACGGGTAAGCGCACCCCTACGGGTTGCTCATTTCCGCCTCGTCGGGCGGTTCTGCTGGTATCGGCTTGCCGGGCAGGCGTGTTCGCAGGAGGGGCGACTCCTTTGCCTCGCCGCTGGATGGATCCACAATAACTGTCTTCAGCGTCCATCCGCCGTCTCGGTGCAGGGTTAGGCGTTCCATCCATGTGCTGGGCGGCGCGAGCAGGGCAGGGTGTTCAGGAATATACTCTGCGTAGATGAGCGCGGCGCGCCACAGGGTCAGCATCTGCGCGACGCGCGTGCGCGCCTCCAGCGGCAGTCGGGCGAGTTCGAGAGCGGGCGCAGGCGTGTCCGAGTCCGAAGACGGATTCCAGAACCGCTCGCGCTCTTGAGGTGGAAGGCTCTCCAGAATCGCCATCACCAGCCACGCCGCGCCTAACTCAGACGACGCGACCGCGCCGAGGTTCGGGTCAGGTTTTTCGCGGGGGTTCCAGAGTGAATGCCAGCGTCCTGCGAGCAGCCAGCGCGCCTGTTCTGCACTCACTGATTGGTAAAAGCGCCGCCACGCCTCGTAGCTGTAATCGGAGCGCAGCAGGTCGCGCACGGCGGCGAGCGGATAGTCGCCCACGCGCTCCACAAAGGCGTTCCAGCAGCGCAGGATCCACACGCCGTCGCGCTGCTCCAGCAGGTAAGGCGTGGCGCTCGACTCCAGTCGTTGCGCGAGCGAGCCGCCGCGCCCTTCGAAGCTCCAGCGGAACACGCCCAGCGCTTCCATCACCACCTCCTGCTGCTGTTCTTGCGCCCAGCGATACGCCGCCTCGATCAGCGAAGCGTCTTTGTCAAGCGGCGCTTTGATGGGCTGATTCACAGGCGGCTGGCTCGCCAGTTTTTGATGCTGCTCATACGCCCGCTCGTAGGCGCGCGCCAGTTCCCCATCGATGTGGGGGAGCAGCCGATTCAGCCGAGCCAGCTCCCAGCGCACATTCACCGTGTCGTCGATATTGTCCGCCGCAAGCCCTAAGAAATCGGAGCGCGGGAGCGCGCGGGGAAACCAATAGTCCACGGAAAAACCATAGCCTTCCCACGCCGCAACAGCGATGAGCGGAGTCGGAATCGGAGTGGGGCTATCGAGCGGAACCAGTTTGCCGTCCACATCGTTCAGGTGCCAGGCTAACTGCTCCGGCGGGAGGACGACCGTGTAGTCGCGCGCCAGCACGCCCTGCTCGATGGTCTCCAGCACGGTAATCGGCGGGCGCAGCTGCGCCACTAGCGTGTCGCGCGCCCAGACCTGACCGTAGCCAGTCGCAAACATCCCCAGCGAGTGGAGCAGCATCACCTGCATCAGCCCCGAATCGGCGGAGGCGTCGACGCCGATATTGCCCATCATTTCCCGAAGCGCTTTCAGCGTCTCGTCACGCTCCTCCGTCGCCGCCCGCTGCGCCCAGTCGAGCAACTCTTTAGAGAAACCGAAGCTGCTGATGGGGTTCTCCGCCGCAAACTGGCGATAGAAGCCGAACGGGAACGGATCGCTGTCGCTGACGCTGGCGCTGAAGTCGCGTTGCAGGAACTCCGACAGACGCTTTTGCATCCGCTGGAACGCCCGCCAGTCGCGCAGCGCCAGCTCCACCGGGAACTTGCGGAAATACTCAATCACCTGCGTCATCTGTGCTTTGAGTTGCGCTTCGTCGGGGGCGCTGGAGGGGTCTATGTCCTCCCGATAGACCTCCAGGATTTGCTTGACCGCCTCCTCGACAGGCACATTTTTATCCATTAGCACTCGGAACATTTGGGCGTCGCGGTCGCGCCGTTTTTCGACATAGGCGGCAAGTCGCTCGCGCCAGCGTCGCTCCTTGCGGGCGACTTCGGGGTCGCGCTCCAGTATCCAGCGGTTCTCCGCGTCGCTGATTTTGCGGAAGCGCACATCGAGTCCCGACTCCAGCAGCTCGCGCGCCTGGTGCCAGCTGCGCGATTTAAGATGAATCAGTGCAAGCCGTTGCTGAAGGTCGCGGGCGCAGTCCACCTTGCGCCCCTCGACGGACATCCGTTGCGCGATTTCCGCGAACGAATAGTAATCCAGAGGAAACTCCACCTGCGCGTAGTTGAGCAAGAGGCTCCCCCATATCATCAGTAGTGTAAGCCATCCCCGAAGCATAGTCACATTCTCCTCTCACTCGCCCAGAATTTGCACATGAATCGTGCGGGTACGGGGGCGCGTGTCGAAGTCGATCAGCACAATCTGCTGCCATGCGCCCAGCGTCATGCGCCCGCTGACGATGGGCACGGTCAGCGACGGACCCAGCAGCGACGCGCGGATATGGGAGTGTCCATTATCGTCGCGCCAGCGGTCTTCGTGGGCGTAGGGCGCATCGTGCGGGGCGATGCGCTCCAGCACGGTCTTCATATCCTGCTCCAGCCCCGGCTCATACTCAATCGTCGTAATCGCCGCCGTGGAGCCAACGACAAAGGCAACGGCAATCCCGTTCACCACCCCGCTTTCCAGAATCGCCTGCTCGACCATGCCCGTAATGTCGAGCATATGGTCGTTGCCCCGCGTGGAGACCGTAAACCGCCCAGAGTAGACCATCGGGCGTAATTGTACCCTTTAGTTCCTTTCTCCTCTAAAGATTTTATCGACCCATTCCGATAATTACCAGTGGCGACAGGGTACAGGTTGACCTTTGAACCTCCTGATCAACTTGGTCGCACCTCCCCTACCCCTGGAGAGGCGGGTTCCTCCCCACCCGCCTC
>CAYYCA010000163.1:0-2961 GCA_964470265.1 uncultured Fimbriimonadales bacterium
ATGGAGCCAAATCGGTTGTTGGTACAGCCGAGTTGAACCTATGCGTTGTACCCTTGTCAGCTCCTTAAGGTTCCCCCTACTGCGTAGGGGGAACCGATTCGGTTTGTGGTTCCCCTCGCGTAGCAAGGGGGGAACCTCAAGGAGGGGGCGAAGCGGGGTGGAATGGGACGATTTCCCCTTTGGGGGACATAAGCCTTTCCTGCAAAGTGCGTTTCCGTACCATTTTTCGCAGGAAGCGCTTACCAATCGGGGGGCAGGTAGTGTGAATCGTCGGCGTCTCCGCCGAGACAAACCCTTGAAACCTCGGTTCCAATCATGGCAGGTATAATACGAGGCGCATGGAAGCGTTTGTCAAGCCCGAAATTACCTGGAGCGCGCTTGCGCCGATAGGAATCGTCGTCTTCACGGCGTTGCTGACCCTGATTGTGGAACTGTTTCTGCCGCGCTCGCAGCGCACGCCGCTTGTCGTCATTGGGTTGCTGGGGTTAGCCGTCGCCGCCTATTTCCAGATTGCTGTCTGGCAGAGCAATCTCGTCACCTTCGGCGAGATGGTGGTTTCCGACGCGCTTGGCTCGCTCCTCTGCCTGGCAGTGCTGGGCGCAACGGCGTTGACTCTGCTCTTCTCTGAAGACTACCTGCAGGCGCGTGGGTTGCGCTACGGCGAGTTCTATCCGCTGGTGCTGTTCGCGAGCGCGGGCGCGATGGCGATGCTGACCACCACCAACCTGATGGTGATGTTCATCGGGCTGGAGACGCTCTCCCTGTCGTTGTATGTGCTGGCGGGCTTGTCGCGTACGGAGGCGCGCTCCGAGGAGTCCGCGCTCAAGTATTTTCTGCTGGGCGCGTTCGCGTCGGCGTTTCTGCTCTACGGCATCGCGTTGCTCTATGGGGCGCAGGGGAATGTGGATTTGCGCTCCATTCCCGCCGCGTGGGCGGCGCAGGGCGAGGCGTCGGCGGCGTTGCTGACGGCGAGCGTTGCGTTGCTGTTGATTGGGCTGGGCTTCAAGGCGTCGCTGGTTCCGTTTCATGCGTGGACGCCCGATGTGTATCAGGGCGCGCCCACGGTTGCCACCGCCTATATGTCAGCCGTCGCGAAGGTCGCCGCGTTCGGAGTGCTGATTCGTCTGATGGTCTCCGTCGCGCCGTTGACTGAACTTTGGACGCCCTTGCTCTGGTGGTTGAGCCTGCTGTCGATGATAGTGGGCAACGCAGCGGCGCTGGTGCAGCGCGATGCGAAACGCATGCTGGCGTACTCCAGCATCGCGCATGCGGGGTATCTCACGGTGGGGCTGGTGAGCGCGAATTCAACGGGCGTGGCGGGCATGATTTATTATCTGGTCGCCTACAGCCTGATGACCGTCGGCGCGTTCGGCGTGCTGAGCCTGATGGCGCGGGCGGGCGACGCAACGACAGTTGAAGCACTGCAGGGACTCTATCGGCGCAGTCCGTTCGCCGCGCACGCGATGGCAATTCTGATGCTCTCGCTGGCGGGCATTCCCCCGACTGCGGGGTTTTGGGGCAAGTGGTATCTGTTTTTCGCAGCAGTGGAGGCGAACCAGATTCTGCTGGCGCTGGTTCTGGCGCTGACCAGCGTGATTGGCGCGGCGTACTATCTGCGCCTGACTTTCAGCCTCTACGCGGAGCCGCGCGAGGCGGCGGTGTCATGGCGCGTGCCCGCGCCGATGGTCGCTTGCTTGCTGGCGTGTGTGCTGGGGCTGATTGGGCTGGGCGTCGCGCCTGCAAGCCTGACAAACGCCGCCCGCTATGCGGCGCGTCAGGTACAGGCGGAGACGCCCGCGCCCGCGCTTCAGGCGGGATTCAAACCGTGAAGTGATCCCAGCCTGCCACGGCGAACGATTCGCGCCTGCCGTCGGGATGCTCCAGCCAGAGTTCGCGCGCCGTGATTACTTCGCCAATCACACTCAGCGGAACGCCTGTCTGACAGGGAATCTCTTTCAGCAGTCGCTGCGCGGCATCAGGCGGCGCGATGATGAGCAGCTCGTAATCTTCCCCTCCTGCAATCGCGAACAGTGCGGGGTCAAGGCTGCGCCTCTGCGTCCAGTGGAGGGCAACGGGATGTACAGGAACCTGCGCTGGGTAGACGACTGCTCCCATGCCAGAAGCGCGGAGCAGTTTCGGCAGGTCGGCGGCGAGTCCGTCGCTGAGATCCATCATCGCCGTTGCGCCCAGTTCGCGTGCGAGCGCGCCCGCCTGCAGGCGCGGAATGGGGCGGAAGTGGGGCGTCAGGTCGATCCCTGCGGCGTCGCCCGCCCGCAACGCTTCCAGTCCTGCCCGTGAGCCGCCCAGCGCGCCCGTGACCAGAATCCAGTCGCCCGGCTGCGCGCCGCTTCGCAGCAAGGGGCGTCCCGACGCGACGCCGAGAACCGAGACATCGATAATTACCTGCTCAGCGCGATTCGTGTCCCCGCCTAAAAGCGCGGTGGAATAGGCATGGGCGCACTCCACGAACCCCTCGATAAAGGCGTCGAGCCATTCACCCGTGCGCTCTGGGGGCAACGCCATCGACAGCAGCGCGCCAGTTGGCTCGCCGCCCATCGCCGCGATGTCGCTCAGGTTCACCGCCAGCGACTTCCAGCCCAGCGAATGGGGGTCTATCCAGTCGAGGCGGAAATGGATCCCCTCCAGCAGCATATCCGCCGTCCAGAGCAGGATCTGGCAGTCTGTCTGCAACACTGCTGTATCATCGCCGATACCCTGCATCACGGCAACCCGTCCCGCGCAGGGCAAATCGTGGGCTTTCTGCGCGATTCGCTCGATCAGCGCACTCTCGCCGCGCAGTTGCGCGTCTAATCGCATGGCAGGAGTGTACCGAATCAGGTAGAATTTCCAATCGTGGCTTGGACATTCTTGTCCAAGCGGGCTTTTATGTGGCACGGACAGGAATGTCCGTGCGACAGGAGGGTTATGCACGGACTGGAAGTCCGTGCCACGAGGCTACGA
>CAYYCA010000163.1:3061-5425 GCA_964470265.1 uncultured Fimbriimonadales bacterium
GAGGGTTATGCACGGACTGGAAGTCCGTGCCACGAGGCTACGAAAATGAGGCAACTACTCTGGGCAGGAATATTGACGGTTGGGCTAACGAGTGTAGCGACGGCGGATGTCGCGCTGTACGCAGGGCAACCTGCTGAGGAGGCGGGCATCACGCTGCGCAGCTGGGGTTCTGGAACCATCGAGGATAGCACAGAGACGACTTTCGTGGGGAGCCGCTCGATTAAGGTGCTGACGCGCGGCATCCTGTCGGGCGGCTGGATTGTATTCAATACCCCGCGTGACCTACGAGCCGACCTGAACGCGCCTGACAAAGTGATACGATTCACGCTGCGATTTCCGGGCGTAAGCGGCGCGGCAGCAGGTGGATCAGGGGGACTGGCTGGACCCGGTGGTGGTCCACGCGGCGGTCCTGGTTTCGGCGGCGAGGCGGGCGGTCCGCGCGGCGGTCCTGGTTTCGGCGGCGAGGCAGGCAGTGGTCCCCAAGCACCCGGCGGTTTTGGCGGACCCGCGGCGGGCGGCGCGGGGCAGACCACAACGCCCACTTTGCGCGAACTGCGACTCCTGTTCGAAACCAGCGACGGCAAGCGCACAGAGACGCTCCTCCCGTTGCAGAACTTGCGCACCGACGAATCGGGGTGGCAATCGGTCAGTCTGCCGCTCAGCGCAATTGCAGGGCTGCGCGATACGAACGGACAAATCACGAAACTGGGGCTGTTCGGGGATACGACAGGCGTCTTTTATATCGGCGAAATCCGAACCCTCTCTGAAACGGGTCCGCTGCAGGGCTACATGGCAATCCAGAACACCTTCGGTTCCGTGTTCACCTCGCGCAGCCAGACGCGACTCAGCATCGCGTCGGGCGATGAGCTGATTTTCTTCGGCGTCGCCGAGGGCGTCAGCACGCCCGTCGAGTATCGCTGGAGCTTCGGCGACGACCCATCGCAGGTGGACGGCGTCGGCAATGTCGTGCGACGGCGGTTCCCCAAGCGCGGTACTTACACCGTCCATCTTACAATCGCCGATCTCTACGGCAACCGCCCGCCCGCGACCGCTAAAATCGAGATTCAGGTGAACTGAAGATGGGCTGGATCGACTCGCTGAAGTACGACGCAAACGGTCTCGTGCCTGCCGTGATTCAGGACGCTGAGAACGGGCAGGTGCTGATGGTCGCCTATATGAATCGCGAGTCGCTGCGGCGCACGGTGGAGACGGGTCTCTGCACCTACTGGAGCCGTTCGCGTCAGCAGTTCTGGGTCAAGGGCGAGACCAGCGGGCATGTGCAGCGTGTACGGCGGATTCTGGTGGACTGCGACGCCGACACGGTGCTGATTCAAGTAGAGCAGGTCGGCGTCGCGTGCCACACAGGGCATCGGAGCTGCTTTTACCGTGAGGCGCAGGGCGACGCGCTGATAGAAATTGAGCCAGTGCTGATTGAGCCAGAGAAGGTCTATGGATGATGTCGTCGGCGGGACGCCGACGCTACGCGAAGCCGTTCGTAGCGTCGGCGTCCCGCCGACGATGCACTTGAAAACCCGATCGGTATTATAGCTATCGCGCCGTTCCCCGCATCACACGCGCGAGTTGCTTTTCGTATTGCGGTGGGGTCAGCGCGACGACCGTATCGCCCGGCTGCAGAATCAGGTTCGCCAGTCCCAGCGTGAGTTGCCCGTTGCGCACCACCGCCGCCAGCAGCGTCTTCGGGGGCAGCTCAATCTCGCCGATGCTTTTGCCCGCTACAGGCGATTCGGGAGTCACCTCCGCCTCAATCACCTCGATATCGCCGCGCATAATCGCGCCGATGGGCAACACCTCGCCGTACTCCACTTCTTGCTCGAGGATGTTGAAGATGAAGCGCGTGCTACAGACCGTTTCGTGGATGCCGAGGCGGAAAAAGAGCGATTCGTGGCGCGGGTCGCGCACCACCGCCAGCACGCGCTTGACCTTGAAAAAGTTCTGCGCCAACTGGCTGATAATCAGGTTGTCTTCGTCGTCGCCCGTCGCGGCGACCACCACATCGGCGCGTCGCGCCCCCGCCTCGTTCAGCACTCGCACTTCGCAGGCGTCGCCATACATCACGCGCTCGCCGAGGTCGTCGGCTAAGTCCATCGCCCGTTTGCGGTTCTTCTCGATGAGCAGCACTTCGTAGCCGTGCTGGTGCAGTGCTTTCGTCAGGTGATAGCCGATATCGCCGCCGCCCGCGATGATGACATACATAGCGTCCCGTATTATACCAAGTGATGGAGCGGATGTCGTGAATCGTCGGCGGGGACGCCGACGCTACGGGCGTGGGATGGCTTGTCGGCGGGGACGCCGACGCTACGGGCGTGGGATGGCTTGTCGGCGGGGACGCCGACGCTACGGGCG
>CAYYCA010000164.1:0-5340 GCA_964470265.1 uncultured Fimbriimonadales bacterium
CTCCCACTGCGTGGGAGAGGGGAGTTGAGCGCGTGCGTTGTGAGGGCGTTCCCCCTCTCCCGCGGCGCGGGAGAGGGGGCAGGGGGTGAGGGCAAAAAATGCCGCCCCCTGTCTTCTCACTGAACTCAGCCGTTGTACCCTTACCTGCAGCCCCTCTCCCACCGCGTGGGAGAGGGGAGTCGCGTGCGTGCGCGGCGCTGCGGGTTTTCTCCTCTTCCGCGTCGCGGGAGAAGGGGACAGCTGATAAGGGTACAACACCTGAGTGCAACCGCCTCGCACTCACGCCCAATTGTTCAAACCTCACCCCCCCCTTGCCCCCCTCTGATAAGGGTACAACGCCCAAGTTCCAACACGCGCCGCTCGCTGTTGATTCTGAAAATCTGCCCCCCTCCTTTCGGTTCCCCTCGCTGCGCGAGGGGAACCGAAAAGCGGCTCAGTTCCCCTCTCTTTTGGGCTCCCCCCGCTGCGCGAAGGAAACCGAAAACCTGATCGGTTCCCCCTACGCAGTAGGGGGAACCTGAAGTTTGTCACTTTTTGAGCCGCTCAACGCCGTGATAAGTCGGTCATGCTGGACGAGTTGAGCGAGGAGCTGGTGGAGGTGGTATAATGGATGTTGTGTTTCTCATACGGTGGAAGATACCTCACGCCGACTGTTTTTTTTCAAGGGATGCAGAAAAGTGACAAACTTCAGGCGTCGGCGTCCCCACCGACGAGTTGCGACGCATGAAATTCCAGTGGGTATAAAATCGGCAAGGCGGGAATTACGGGGCGTCGATAGGCAGCGCGAAACAGTCTCGTGATGCGGTTCGAAACTGCCTGCGCGTAGAACGCTTCGCCCTGCAGCACGACGCCCCGAACTCAGGGATTCATCTATTTACGCCCGTAGCAACTTTCGTGCCAAACCCGACGCCCCGCAAAAAACAGGAATTCGGGACTAAAGTCACGGTACATCGGGCAAAAATGGGGTATAATCCTGTCGAGAAATTTTCTAACCGAGATTGCGGAGACCTCAGGCTGCTCCTAAGCCCCTCTTTCTCAACCTGAAAATCTCTCAAAATCTTTCAGGAGGATTGTTTATGCAATTACGCGAATGGAGTACGCTTTTGCGAGGTCTGTTCGTTTCGCTTGCGCTCATGTGGGCGTCGAGTTTGATGGCGCAGTCGGATTTGCCTATTCCTGCGCCGCCCCCAACGGCTCCCCCGTTGGATCGACCTGTGTTTGAACCGCCTGCGCCCCGTGCGCCGCAGGATACCCCGCCTGTGATAGGACCCGACGGGAACCCTATCGCGCCGATTTACGAAACTACCCAGAAGCGCACCCGTCCGAATACACCTGACAGCGACGCGCCCGCCGAAGGCTTCACGCACGGCGGCGACGGTGAGACGGTGGGGCATATCGGCGAGTCGCTCATCATGCCGTTCGGCAGCAAGGGCGAGCGTATCGCGCTGGCGTTCCGCAACGGCGACTTCGTCCCGCCTGCAGGCGAAAAAATCCAGCCTGCCCTACGCCTGCTCGCGGCGCAACGCGCTCAGACCTTCAACCCCGCTTCAGGCAACACGCGCCCTACGGTTCACGCGCTGATTCTGTTCAACGAACGCCTGAGCGAGGGGATGCGCGCGCAGATGGAAGCGGCGGGTATCGTGTTCTACGACTTCTACCCCTACAACGCCTATCAGGCGCGAATCCCTGTAGACGCGCTGGCTCGACTGGAAGCCACGCAAGCTGTGCGCTGGGTCGGCATGCCGGAACCCATCCAGAAGTTAGACCCCGTGCTGTTGCCCCTGATGCAAAAAGGCGGCATGGAGCGCGTTCCACTGTACATTAACCTGATGGGCGACGACCCAGACGGCGCAATCCAAGCCACTCTGCAGGCGGCAGGGCTAACCGTGTATACCTACCACCCCGAGCTGCGCTACTACTACGCTGAGGGAACCCCGCAAGCCATCTGGAACGCGCTCTCGATGGATAGCGTGCTGTTCATCGAGCCAGTCCCCGTTTCCACTCCTGCGCACACCGAGTCGCAGACCTCCATCAACGCCGACCGGCTCTGGGGCGGCAACTTCGATGGACGCCCCTACGACGGACGCCAAATCAAAATCGGCGTGATGGACAGCGGGATGAACACGGCGCATCAGGACTTCAGCAACCTCGCGGGCGGCATGTTCGGCTACAATCGCACGACCGAGCAGAACTGGTGGAACGACTTGCACGGACATGGCACGCACGTGTCGGGCACACTGTTCGGGCAGGGCAACGCGCAGTTCCGCTATCGCGGGTTCGCTTCGGGATTCCGCGAGTCGAACCTGGAACAATATGACCTGATTCACAGCAAAGTGTTCCGCTCGAATGGCTTTTCCGAAGGGAACTCCGTGATAGAAGGATTGGAAGACATGCGCGGGCGCGGGAACAACGCGGTTAAACGCCATATCTTCAACTACAGCGGCGGCTTTGACGGCGTCAATCTACCCGGTACCGACGCCCAATCGCGCACTGTTGACCTTGCATTCCGCGAGGATATTTTGCCCGTCATCTCAGCTGGTAACGAGGGACCCGGTTCGGGAACTGTGGGCGGGCCTGGCGTCGCTAAAGGCGCGCTCACGGTCGGCAACATCTGGGACGACGGCGAGACGACCGTCGACACGATGGCAGGCGACTCCTCGCGCGGTCCTACAGGCGACAACCGCTTCAAACCCGATGTGGTCGCGCCCGGACGCTGGATCGACTCCACCAGCAACACCGACAACGGCGGCTACCGCTTCGGCTGGAACGGCACCTCGATGGCGGCGCCTCATGTGGCAGGCTTAGCCGCCACGCTCAAACTGCGCTTCGACTGGCCCGCGTGGGCAATCCGCTCGATTATCATGGGCACAGCGATTGATCTCGGACACGGACGCAACAGTCAGGGTCTCGGTAAGGTGGACGCGCTGCTCTCACACTTCGCGTGGAACGGCGGCTGGGAGACCTGGTTCTGGGCGAACGGCGCTACCGGCGATGTGCGCTACATCGATGTGAATGTGCCTGCGGGCGTCTCGCGCATGCGCGTCGTGCTGGTCTACCCCGACCCACCCGCTTCCGCAGGCGCGAGCGTTGCCCTGGTGAACGACCTCGACCTGTATGTACAAACGGGCACGCTGACCACCAACGCCACGGGGCAGTGGAGTTCCGTCTCCTCACGCAACAACGTGGAAGTGGTGGAAATCAACACCCCGGCGGCGGGAACCTACCGCGTGAAGGTGTACACTTACGCACTGAACTCCGGCACGTCGCAGAACTGGGCGTTCACCATCCACTGGACATTCGGCAGCCAGTCGCCGAATGTGAATCTGAGCCTGAACGCGCCTGTGGCGGTGCAGCCCAGCACAAACTTCACCATAACGGGCACGGCGTCGGCAGGTTCGTATGTGGCGTCGGGCGTGTTCGCGCAGTTGACCGTGCCGACGGGCGGATTGACGCGCAACGGGCTGACCTTCTTCCGTCGCGCCCCCAGCGGCGGCGAGGAGAGCGTCTACTTCGCCGGCGTGTTCGGCAAGAACATGGGCAACATTGGGCATACGCTCAGCCGTAAGTTCGAGTGGAGCATGACCAGCGGCGCATCAGAAGGTACACGCACTGTGCGAATGAGCGTCAACTCGAACAACGGCAACAATACGAGCCTCGATCGGAATGTGATTGTGGACGGCACGCCGCCCACCAACTGGGGCAACTTCAATCCCGCTGGCTGGGTGAACACCCAAACGCCTACTTGCACTATTCAAGTGCAGGATGTGCTGGCGGGGCTGAACACGAGCCAGCTCCTCTACTGGTACTTTACACCCAGCTCGGGCACACAGGGACCGTTCAGCGCGACCACCAGCGCCTCTAACGGCACAACCGCGCTGGCGACCCTCACCGCTGCGAACGTGCCTTTCAATACCGACAGCACGGGCGGGCAGGCGCAAATCTATTTCCGTGCCTTTGACCGCGCAGGCAATGCCAGCGACAGCGGCTGGCAACAGGTGCGTATCGACACCGTCGCGCCAGGCGACTGGCAGAACTTCAGCCCCGGCAGTCAGGTGTTCGGGACCCGTATCACTTGCACTGTGCAAGTACGCGATGTGACTTCGGGCTTGAACACGGGGCTGGGCGCGTACCGCTACTCCACCGACGGCGGCGCGACATGGTCGGCGTGGATTGGCGCTTCCACCACAGGCGCGAACGGCACAAACGCGCTCCAGACTATCACTGCGCCGAATGTGCCGTTCCCGAACGCCAGTGCGTCTCAGAACCGTGTGCAGTTCCGCATCCGCGATATGGCGGGCAACCTCAGCGAAAGCCCCGTGTACATCGTGAACACGACCAACGCCTTCACGCTAACCCACGGCGGCGCGACCTACACGGTGCGCAACGCGTTCGGCGCAGCGTTCCGCGAGGGCAGCGCAGGCGGCTCGACCGACTTCAACGCGGGCGTCGGCGACCGCATGTTCCAGCACTGGTGGTGGTATCGCACGCAGGGTTCCAACCGCGAGTTCGCCCTCTCGAACCTCGTGGCGCATAATCAGCCCAGCGCAGATCGCATCATCCTCACCTACGAAGAGCCTGTGGACACTAATCCTGCACTGCCGCCCTACCGCTTCCAGATTGAGTACCGTCTGGAGAGCATCGGCGCAGGCGCGGCGCGCATGACGATGAACTACCGTGTCACCAATCAAAGCTCCAGCACGCAGACGCTGCATCTGTACCACTATGCGGACTTCGACGGCGGGAACGACTCCATTCAGGTGTTGAACGCGGGGCGTATCCGCCAGCTGTTTGGCATAGGCGGCTGCGCCGAGCTGAACGCCAATCCGGTCGCCAGTCGCTGGGAAGTGGGCGTGTTCCCCACCGTGCGCGATAAACTCACCAACACCTCCGCGGATAACCTCTCGAACGCCACCGCCGCCAGCGGCGATGTGTCAGCGGCGATGCAGTGGACGCGCGCGCTCGCCGCGTCGGGCGTGTTCAGCGGAACCGTCGTGCAGTCGCTCAACACCTCGCTGCTCCCGGGCGACGCCAACGGCGATTGCGTGGTCGATGACGCGGATCTACTGGAAGTGCTGTTCAACTTCGGCGCAACGGGTAATACAACCGCCGATGTGAACTGCGACGGCATCGTGGACGACGCGGACCTGCTCATCGTGCTGTTCAACTTCGGCAGCAGCTGCTGAGGTTAGCATAGACACGGAGGGCGCAGGGATACTCTTCTCTGCGCCCTCGTAAGTCTCTCCAATATGAGATCGTCCCTCAACAGCAGTGTAGGATTAATGAACCCCCCTCCGTAAGGTTCCCCCTACGCAGTAGGGGGAACCGAGCTGGTTTTCGGTT
>CAYYCA010000165.1:0-5337 GCA_964470265.1 uncultured Fimbriimonadales bacterium
CGCCGACGCTACACGCGAAACCCTCACTCAGTATTATTCTCCCTCCACGCACGCATGGGGGCGGTAGCCCGCCTGCTCCGCCTCCTGAGCGGAGCGGAACCGCTTCTGATTTTGAGGTTTCGGTAGCTGACCGCAGTCGGGCGTGTGATAGACTTTGGATTTGCGGTTGCCAATCACTGCGCCTGCAAGCGTGGGTTTCGCGGGTTGCTGCGCCGCGCTGGGCTGGGCAGGCGCATGACGCTCGGTAGCGACCTGTAACTTCTTATCCGCGCCGAGTTGCATCACGATATCGCCATGCCAGTCGGTGCGATAGACGCGCTTGCTCTGCAGCAGGGCAAGCGTTTCGCGGTGGGGATGCCCGTAGCGGTTGTTCGCGCCGACGGAAATCACGGCGACGCGCGGGTTCACGCGATTCAGGAACGCCCGATCCGTGCCGTTCGCTGCGCCGTGATGCGACACTTTCAGCACATCGGCTCGGAGGTTCGCCCGCGCCTCATACAGACGCTGTCGCCCCTCACGCTCGATGTCGCCCGTGAATAGGAAACTACCTCCCGGCGCGTCGATGCGCAGCACAATGCTGTTGTTGTTCGGGTCGGAGCGCGTGCCCGCAAGCAGCGGCTCGCGCGGCGCAAGCACGCTCAGGCGCACATTCGGCGCAGGCTCCAGCGTCAGCCCAGTGCGCACTTTGCGAAACGCGGGACGCTTGCCGTCGGGCGTCTTCGCGCTGCGCACCGCGAGCAGAAAATCACGATACACAGGCGACTCGAACGGCATCGCGATATCCCACACTTCTCCAACGGGCAAACTTTTCAGCACCTGAATCAGCCCGCCGATGTGGTCGCTGTGCGGGTGCGTCGCCACGAGCCAGTCGATCTGTTTCACGCCGCGCTGATGCAGCTTCTGCACGAGTCGCCGTCCCTGATCGGTCTCCCCGCCGTCGATGAGCATTGTTTTCCCGTTGGGGAACATAATCAGCGCGCTGTCGCCCTGCCCGACATCGAGGAACACGACCTGCAGCGCGTTTTTTGGCGCGGCGGCTGGCTCCGTTGGGGTTGTTGCGGATGGTTTGGAGGAAGGCGCGCAGCCCGCGATAAGCAGGAAAACCAGAGTGAGCCAGTGCAGAGAACGGCGCATGCGGATATTATACCGAAGCGCGTAGTGGTATAATCCCCTTGAGAGGGCAATCCACCATGTGCGGAATCACGGGCTATATCGGGGCGCGTCCTGCGCTGGAAGTCGCGCTGGACACACTGAAACGACTGGAGTATCGGGGCTACGACTCGGCAGGCGTGGCGTTCTGGAGCGGCGAGAAGCTGCAGGTGATGAAACGCGCGGGCAAGATTCAACAGCTCAGCGAGATGCTCAACGGTGTGGAGGCGCACGGGCTGGCGGTGTCCCACACGCGCTGGGCGACGCACGGCATCCCCAACGACCCGAACGCCCACCCTCACACCGACGAGCAAGGGCGCGTGGCGGTGGTGCATAACGGCATCATCGAAAACTATCTGGAACTCAAGCAGGAGCTGCTCGCGCGGGGGCATCAGTTCCGCTCCGAAACCGATACCGAAGTGCTGGCGCACCTAATTGAGGAGCAGCTGACGCAGGGCTACGCGCCTGAGGAAGCCGTGCGCCGCGCGTTGCAGCATGTGCGCGGCTCGTATGCGATTGCGGTGCTGTTTACGGAGTATCCTGACCGCGTGGTGGTCGCCCGCAACGATTCGCCCCTCGTGATTGGCTTGGGCGAGGGCGAGAACTTTATCGCGTCGGACATCCCCGCGCTACTGCCCTATACACGGCGCGTGATTCTGTTGGAAAACGGCGATGTGGGCGTGGTGACGCGCGATTCGGTCAGCCTCTCGCGCATCGACGGCGCGCCCGTGGATCGCCCGCCCGTGGAGATTACATGGTCTGCCGAAGCCGCCGAGAAGGGCGGGCACGAGCATTTCATGATTAAAGAGATTCTGGAGCAGCCTGAGGCGGTGCGCGACACGCTGCGCGGGCGTCTCAAGCCCAACGGCGGCATCCAGTTCCCCGAACTGAAACTGGAAGTGGAAGACTGGCAGAAGTTTCGGCGGATTCTGATTGTGGCGTGCGGCACGGCGTATCACGCGGGACTGATTGGCAAGCACGCGCTGGAGCGCTGGCTGCGCCGCCCCGTGGAGGTGTACTACTCCTCCGAGTTCCGCTACGGCGACCCGATTCTGCAGCCGAACACGCTGGCGGTGTTCATCAGTCAGTCGGGCGAGACGGCGGATACGCTCGCGGCGCTGCGCCTGTGTCGTGAGGCGGGCTACACCACGCTGGGCATCGTGAATGTGGTGGGCAGCAGCATCGCCCGCGAGTGCGACCATGTGATTTACACGCAGGCGGGTCCCGAAATCTCCGTCGCGTCCACCAAAGCCTACAGCACGCAAGTTGCCGTGTTGTACCTGCTGGGGCTGTATCTGTCGGCGATTAACGGCACGCTGCCGATGCAAATCTATTCCGAGGGCGTGAAGGGGCTGATGCAGATGCCCTCGCTGATTGCCCGCGCCTTAGAAACCGAGCCGCAGGTGCGCCAGATTGCCGAGCAACTCTATCAGACGCCGCTCGCGTTCTATCTGGGGCGCGGCGTGGACGCTTATGTGGCGATGGAGGGCGCGCTGAAGATTAAAGAGATTGCCTACGTGCCCACGCAGGAGCCGCCTGCGGGTGAAATGAAGCACGGACCGCTTGCGCTCGTGGAGCCGGGCGTGATTGCCGTGTTCGTCGCCACGCAGGAGCGCACGCGCGAGAAACTGCTGGGCAACCTGAAAGAAATCAAGGCGCGACAGGGCACGGTGTTTCTGGTCACCACTGAAGACGACCAACTGCTGCCGCAGGAGGCGGACTACACAGTGTATGTGCCTAAGCCTGCGCTGGAGGAACTCGCGCCGCTGACCACGATTCCCGTGTTGCAGCTGTTTGCTTATCATGTGGCGCGCCTGCGCGGCTGCGAGATCGATCAGCCACGCAACTTGGCGAAGAGTGTGACGGTGGAGTAGATCTCGGTATAATTCTATCGCTATGACCGTTATTAGCAAGGCGCACTACGAACGGGGCGTGATTGTTGTGGAGTCGCCGCTGGAGCTGCCTGAAGGCACACGACTGCTAATCGTGCGCATCGACGATGTACTTGCACTCGTTCCCGAGAGTGAGACGCTGGACGAGGCTTTCACTCGCGCCGTTGCCGATTCAATTCGCGAGCATCACGATACTCTCAAAGCGTTAGCGCAGTGAGATGGCTAACCCTCACCGAGATTCTTTACATTCACCAGCAGGTGCTTGAAGCCACTGGGGGCGAGCCTGGTATTTTGAGTCTGTCCGCACTGGATGCCGCAGTTCATCGCCCACTGGCGTGTTTTGGTGAAGTAGAGGTTTTCCCCACCATCATCGACAAAGTGGCTGCGCTGATACATGGAATCATTACCTCGCATCCGTTTGTAGACGGCAACAAGCGTGTCGCGCTGGTAGCCGCTGATGTTTGCCTACGATTGAACGGCATACGCATTCGCCCCGCGCCTGAGGTCGAGGCATTCTTCTGGGCAGTCGCGCGTGGCGAACACGATGTGGAGTCAATTGCTCACTGGCTCCAAACAGCAGTGGAGGCAACCCCATCGCCTGATTAGCCCTCCCGTTTCCCCTGTTCCAGGTTAACCAGCGTGCCCATGAGCGTTTTTTCGGCGGTGTTGGTGTCTTGGGTTTGCAAGGCGCGGATGGCTTGCGTGACTTCCCGTGCCTCCTGGGTGCGACCCTGACTGAGCAAAATCGCCTGCGTGCGTTGCAGCTCCGCCAACGCCTGCGTGCGGTCAAGCTGGTTCGCGCGCATGCCCATGATGGTCTTCTCCAGCGAGCGCGAGGCGACGGCGACCTGCAGTTCGTTCGCCACGCGCGGGTCTTGGGGCTGATTGGCAAGCGCGGGGTCGGTGGTGAACTCCAGCACGGCGTCGGCAGCGGCGGTCTCCGTGCGCCCTGTCACGATGTCGTCCCAGGTGAGTGTGATTTTGGCGATTCGATAAACGCCGGCGGGGTGATTGGGGAACTCCAATTCTAAGATGGGATTCAGCGTGCTGCCGCGCTCCACATCCACGAGGCTCAGCGTCGCCACGCGCCCCTGCATCTTCAACTCGCCGCCGAACGCCTGACGCACCTGCACCCAGCGCGCGAGGTGCAACTCCAGCTTCGGATTCCGCGCCACAACGGTCATCAGGCGCACGAGTTCCTGCTGGAACACTTCGGGGATTTTATGGGGCTGGTCGATGTAATAATACTTGCCGCCGCTGCGCCGCGCGATGCCCGCCAGCAGCTCCTCGTTGTAGTCGGGTCCGAAGCCCAGTGCAGTGATGTGAAATCCGAACTCTTTCGCTTTCGCCGCCGCGCCCACGATGGTTGCGAAGTCTTTTATGCCTGTGGTGGGTTCGCCGTCGGTCAACAGGATCAGATGGCTCTGGTAGCCCGGCAGGGGCGTGCCTGTGATTTGCTGCGTGCCCACCACCAGCGCGTCGTAGATGTTGGTCGTGTCGCCCACCGTCAGGCGCATAATGTGGTCTTTCACCAGTTGCTTATTGATGATTTTGCGCGGGGGCATCACCACATCCACGGTATCGGAGAAGGTCACGATGGACAGCACATCCTGTTCGGTGAGCTGGTCGACGAGGTAGGCGCAGGCTTGCTTGGCGTATTCGAACGGCGCGCCTTCCATCGAGCCGCTGCGGTCTAACACGAGGCAGAGATTCAGCGGGGCGCGTCCGGCGGCGGTTTGCACCGCGCGGATGGAGATGAGCAATCCTTCGCGGGCGATGCTCTGCGCTAAAGCGTACCGCCTGCCCAGCACGACTTCCATGCTTAGCGAGGGCTGCAACGGCGCGCCCATCAGGTTCGGCATCGCCTGCGTGCGCGTCGGGTCTAACACCGGCATTTGCATCGCCTGGGTGCGGTTCGGGTCGCCCAGCGGTCCCATCTGTTGCGTTCGATCCATCGTCGCCTCCTGTCGGTTTCGACGGTTCGATAAGAGGTGTGTTTTTCCTGCGAGGTTAGGCTAATCTGAGGTTTCAAGTAGCGCAAATCGTCGGCGGGACGCCGACGCTACGAACGCGCTTCGCATAGCGTCGGTGGGGACGCCGACAATGCACACCCTCTGAAACCCTGATTGGTAAGTCCCTACCGACCAAAATCGTCCGCTTGGTGCGACGGCATTCCTGCCGTCGTGGGTTGCGCTGGGAAATCGGCTCGTGCGCGACGGCAGGAATGCCGTCGCACCAAGTGGACGATTGATACGGTAGGTACCTATGAGACTGGGCATGCTGTTAACCGCTCAAG
>CAYYCA010000166.1:0-5332 GCA_964470265.1 uncultured Fimbriimonadales bacterium
CTGCACAGGCGCAAGCCACAGCGGGAACGCCCCCGCGTAATGCTCAATCAGGAAGCCCATCATCCGTTCGAACGAGCCTATCGGCGCGCGGTGGATAATCACGGGGCGGTGCGGTTTGCCGTCCTCGCCTGTGTATTCCAAATCGAACCGATGCGCCATCAGGAAGTCCAGCTGCACAGTGGAGACTGTCCACTCGCGCCCCAAGCAGTCGCGCACCTCCACATCGAGCTTGGGTCCATAAAACGCCGCCTCGCCTGGCACGGCTTTATAGTTCAGCCCCAGCTCATCCAACGCCTGACGCAGCGCGCTCTCGGCGGTCTCCCACATCTGGTCGTCGTCGTAATACTTCTCCTTGTCGGCGGGGTCGCGCAGCGAGAGCCGATACCAGAAGTCAGTCAGGTTCAGCCGCCGGTAGACTTTATTGATGAGTTCGATATTGTGCTGCACTTCCGCCTTGATTTGCTCAGGGCGCAGGAACACATGCGCGTCGTTAATCGTGAAGCAGCGCACGCGAATCAGCCCCGACAGCTCGCCGCTTTTCTCGTAGCGGTATACCGTGCCCAGCTCGGCGATGCGCAGGGGCAAGTCGCGATACGAGCGCGGCTCGGATTTGTAAATCAGAAAGTGGTGCGGGCAGTTCATCGGGCGCAAAATCAGTTCCTCGCCGTCTTCAAAAACCATCGGCGGGTACATCGAGTCTTTGTAGTAGGGGTAGTGCCCGCTGGTGCGATACAGGTTCAGGTTGGCGATTTCGGGCGTGCGCACATGCTGATAGCCCGCCTTGAGTTCCTCCTGCAGGATGAACTCTTCCAGTACGCGGCGGATGGTCGCGCCTTTGGGCAACAGCATCGGCAGTCCGCTGCCCACTTCAGGCGAAATCATAAACAGCCCCAGTTCGCGCCCCAGTTTGCGGTGGTCGCGACGCTTTGCCTCCTCCAACTTGTGCAGGTAGTCTTCCAGCTCTTCCTGCGTGAAGAACGCCGTGCCGTAGATTCGGGTGAGCATCTTGTTTTTCTCATCGCCGCGCCAGTACGCCCCCGCCAGCGAGAGCAGCTTGAAGTGCTGAATCTCGCGGGTGTTCTCCACATGGGGGCCGCGGCACAGATCGATGAAGTCGCCCTGCTTGTAGAAGCTGATGGTTTCGCCTTCGGGGATGGCTTGTAGCAGTTCGATTTTGTAGGGAACCTGTCCGATTTCGCGGATGAGCTTCTCGGCTTCCTCGCGCGAGGTTTCGATGCGCACAATCTCCAGCCCGCGCTGGGCGATTTCGTGCATTTTCTGCTCGATCTGTTGCAGGTCTTCCTCGCGCAGGGGCTGGGGAAAGTCGAAATCATAGTAGAAACCGTTGTCGATGGGCGGTCCGACGCCAAGTTTCGCATCGGGGTAAAGTTCCAGCACGGCTTGCGCCAGCAGGTGCGCCGCCGAGTGGCGCAGCCGATACAACGGGCTATCGGGATAGTCGTACTGCCTGCTCATCAGGGAGGATTATACCTGCTGTGGTATACTCACCGTTAATGAAGCATAAACGCTTCTTGGATGGGGTAATGCCCTTACGACCTCCGCTCCGTCAGGATGAAATCGGGAGCAATCCGCGTTGGCGGCACGCGCGTCGCATTAGAGAGCGAACTGATTGCTTTCCAAGAGGGCAGTACTCCTGAGGAAGGCGTTGACGCGCCTTTCCGAAGTGCTGGAGTCGCGCGGTGTTCAGGGCGAGCTCTATCTGGTAGGCGGCGCGGCGATGGCAGTTGCTTACGACGCGCGACGCGCCACACGCTACACCGACGCTATTTTCGCCCCGAAGCAGGCAATCTACGAGGCGGCGCAGATTGTGGCGGAAGAACTCAGTCTGCCCGAAAACTGGCTCAACGACGCTGTAAAGCTCTACCTGCGGGGCGAAGACCCCGAACCAGTACCGATACTGGAGCTGCCTGCGCTGCGCGTGCAGGCCGCCTCGCCGCGCTACTTGCTCGCGATGAAACTGTTAGCCTCGCGCCGCGAGGACGAGCAGGACATCCGTCTGCTGCTACGCCGCCTGGGGGTCCAATCTGTGGAAGAAGCGGAACAAATCCTGCTGAGCGTCTACCCCGAAGGGCAGGTACTGCCCAAAACGCGCCTCATGCTGGAAGAGATTTTCAGCGCGGGACGCCCCTGAAGGTATAATCTTGCCCGCAGGAGCGCGTCGCTATGGAGGGATTGCCAACTGAAATCATACTCTGGATACTCGCGTTGCCATTAGCAGGGAGTCTGTTTCACGCGCTGCTGGGCGGGCTGTTGATTCGCACGCTGGGCGAGAAGGCAGGCAAGTGGCTCGTCGGCGCAGTCGGCACAGGCGTCGTATTGGGCGCGTTCACGCTCGGATGGCGACTGTTTCAGGAAATGCTGCAACTGCCCGAAGACCAACGCGCCACAACCTTCGTTGTCGCCGATTGGATTAAAATCGCCAACCTCAACATTCCGATAGAGTTCATCATCGACCCGCTCTCGATTCTGATGACGCTGATTGTGACGGGCGTGGGCGGGCTGATTCACCTCTACGCGACAGGCTACATGGCGGACGATGAGGACTATCCGCGCTTCTTCACCTATTTCAACTTGTTTATCTTCTTCATGCTGACACTGGTGCTGGCGGGCAACTTTCTGGTGATGTTCGTCGGCTGGGAGGGCGTGGGGCTGTGCAGCTACCTGCTGATTGGCTTTTTCTATCGCAACTCGGAGTGGAAGGCGAACACCGACGCGGCGAACAAGGCGTTTATTGTGAACCGCATCGGCGACGCGGGCTACCTGCTGGCGACTTTTATGGTGATTGCGCTGTTTGGCACGCTGTCGTTCAGCACCGTGAACGCAACGGCGTTGAATGTGCTAAGCGGCGCGGGCTGGGCGGCGACGGCGATTGCGCTGCTCTTGTTTTTGGCGGCGGCGGGCAAGTCGGCGCAGCTGCCCCTCTACTTCTGGTTGCCCGACGCGATGGCGGGTCCCACGCCCGTCTCCGCGCTGATTCACGCCGCCACGATGGTTACGGCGGGCGTGTATCTGCTGGTGCGCGTGCATCCGCTGTTGGAGATGTCGCCGATGGCGATGGGCATCGTGGCGGGCGTGGGCGCGCTTACCGCTATCTTCGCCGCCACGATTGCGATTGCACAAACCGACCTCAAGCGCGTGCTGGCGTACTCCACTGTGAGTCAGCTGGGCTATATGTTTCTGGCGTGCGGCGTGGGGGCGTTCTGGGCGGGGATGTTCCATGTCGCCACGCATGCGTTCTTCAAGGCGCTCCTGTTTTTGGCGGCAGGCTCGGTGCTGATTGCGCTGCACCATCAGGGCGACATCCGCAAGATGGGCGGCTTGGCGAAGGCGTTGCCGATTACCGCCGCCACGATGCTAGTCGGCTGGCTGGCGATTGCGGGCATTCCGCCTCTGTCGGGCTTCTGGTCGAAGGAAGCGATTCTGCTCAGCGTGTATAACGCGAAGCTGGTGAACTTTGCGCCCGTGCTGTTCGGCGTGGGGATCCTGACGGCGGGGCTGACGGCGGCGTATATGACGCGCATGGTGTGGCTGGTGTTCTTCGCGCCGCCCGCGTCGCACAATAACCACGAAGACCATCGCCACGAGCCGCCGCGCGAGCGTTATGTGACCGTGCTGAGCGTGCTGGGGCTGCTCGCGCTTGGCTCGGTTGTCTTCGGCTGGTTGCTGCCGAACGAGAAGGCGTTCCATGAGTTTCTGAAACCCGTCGCGGAGCCGATAATTCTCACTCAGGAGCAGCTATTCCTGAGCGAAGACGCGGGCAAGGGCCTGGTGTTCGGGATTGCGCTGGGCGCGGCGATTCTGGGCATTCTGTTCGGCGTCGGGCGGTATCGGCGCGGGATGCCCCCTGCCGAAGCGCAGTTGCAAGGCGTGTGGGGTGCAGCACATAAACAGTGGGGCTACGACGGCGTGATGCGGACGGTGGGCGTGAACCTCGGCGGCGCGCTTGCGCTTGTGCTGGCGGTGATTGTGGAGAGTCTGATTGATACCGTTGTGAACATCGTGGGGGCGTCGGCGCGGGTTGTAGGCAACCTCGTGCGCCCGATTCAGAGCGGCTATGTGCGTACCTACGCGCTGGTGATGATGGTGGGCGCGCTGCTGCTGCTTGTGGCGGCGCTTGTGTATGGCTTGCGATAGGAGGCATAGAGGGTTTTGGAGAAAGCGTGGCTGATTGTGCCGGGGCTGTTGTTGCTGATTGGCGGCGGCGAGTGGTTGGTGCGAGGCGCGTCGCGCCTGGCGTCGCTCTTGGGCGTGCCCCCCGTGGTGATTGGGCTGAGCGTCGTAGCCTTCGGTACGAGCGCGCCCGAGCTTGCGGTCTCAGTGCTATCCGCCTATCGCGGGCAGCCCGACATCGCCGTCGGCAATGTCGTCGGCAGCAATATCGTGAACATCCTGCTCATCCTGGGGCTGTCGGCGGTGGTCGCCCCACTGGCAGTCAGTATCCGCCTGATTAAAATCGAAGTGCCGATGATGATTGGCACCGCGCTGCTGTTCATCGCGCTGGGCTACGACGGCAAAATCACGCGCACCGACGGTGCGATGCTGGTCGCTATTTTCATCGCCTATCTCGTCTGGATGGCGCGCACCGCGCGTTCCGAGCCGATTCTGGAAGAGGAACTGGAAGAGGTTGGCGCCATTCCACGCAACGGCTGGACTTACCTCAAGCTGGGCGGCTTAATCGTCGCGGGGTTGGCGGGGCTGGTGGTCGGCTCCGAGTGGCTGATTCAGGGCGCAGTGGCGACCGCGCGCGCCTTCGGCGTCAGCGAACTGGTGATTGGGCTGACCGTCGTGGCGATTGGTACCTCTCTGCCTGAGCTGGCGACCTCCGTAATCGCAAGCCTGCGCGGCGAGCGCGATATTTCGGTGGGGAATGTGGTGGGGAGCAACATTTTTAACATTCTCTCGGTGCTGGGCTTCAGCAGCCTCGTCGCGCCGGATGGAATGGCGGTCGCCCCCGCCGTGCTGCGATTCGACGCGCCCGTGATGATTGCTGTCTCGCTTGCGTGTTTTCCTGTATTCTTCAACGGCTTTCAGATTAAACGCTGGGAGGGCGGGCTGTTCGTACTCTACTATATCGCCTACACGGTCTATCTCATCCTCAACTCCAGCCACCATGACGCACTGGACGAGTACACCTTCGCGATGCAATACTTCGTGATTCCGCTCACCGTGATTGCGCTGGTGCTCACGCTGGCGTTTGCCTGGAATCGGCAGTACCTCAAGCCGCGCAGGATGAGCAGGAGAGAAGGCTCGCGCCTCTAAGCCCATTCTCGCAGGTGCTGCCTGCAAAAAATGATGCCAAAAGAGATTCCTC
>CAYYCA010000167.1:0-5300 GCA_964470265.1 uncultured Fimbriimonadales bacterium
ACGGCGGGGACGCCGTCGTACCAGCGGATGATTTTTCGTGGGAGGGACTTACGATGGCGTCCCCACTATCGTCCTTGCGAGATGTACCTGATGCGACGACGGCGAGGACGCCGTCGTCCCCCAAGCACGCCCCACGCTTCGGGAACTATAATCTAAGTCCCCTCCTGCCACGAGTCTAGATACTTCGCCTGCTCTTCCGTGAGCGTGTCAATCTGCACGCCCAGCGCCTGCAGCTTGAGCTGGGCGACTTGCGCGTCGATCTCGGCAGGCACGGGGAACACATTACGCGGCAGGTTCGCGTGATGTTTCACGATATACTCCACGCTCAACGCCTGGTTCGCGAAGCTCATGTCCATCACGGCGGCGGGGTGCCCTTCAGCGGCGGCGAGGTTAATCAGGCGTCCCTCGCCCAGCAGGTACAGGCGTCGCCCATCGGCGAGCTGATATTCGTCCACGAAGGCGCGTACCGTGCGCTTGCCCGTCGCCATCCGCTCCAGCGCGGGGATGTCGATCTCCACATTGAAGTGTCCTGTGTTGCACACAATCGCGCCCGACTTCATGCGCTGGAAATGTTCCTCGCGCAGCACATGGTAGTTGCCCGTGACGGTGATAAAGATATCGCCTTCCTGCGCTGCCTGAGCGAGCGGCATGACCTCATAGCCGTCCATGATGGCTTCCAGCGCGCGCAGCGGGTTCACCTCGCACACAATCACATGCGCGCCCAGCCCACGCGCCCGCATCGCCACGCCGCGCCCGCACCAGCCGTAGCCAATTACGACCACCTTGCGCCCTGCTATCAGCAGGTTCGTGGCGCGCATAATCGCGTCCATCGTGCTTTGCCCCGTGCCGTAGCGATTGTCAAAAAGGTGCTTGGTGTAGGCGTCGTTGATGGCAATCACAGGGTACTGCAGCACGCCCTCTTTCGCCATCGCGCGCAGGCGAATCACGCCTGTGGTGGTCTCCTCTGTGCCGCCAATCACATTCGCAAGTCCCTCTTTACGCTCAGTGTGCAACACGCTCACGAGGTCGCAGCCGTCGTCCATCGTAATCTGCGGCTGGATGTCCAACGCCTGATGGATGTGCCTATAATAGGTTTCTTTATCTTCGCCCTTGATGGCATAGACGCTGATGCCTTCGTATTTGACTAACGCTGCGGCAAGGTCGTCCTGCGTAGAGAGGGGGTTCGAGGCGCACAGGGCAATCTCTGCGCCGCCCGCTTTGAGCGTGCGCATCAGGTTGCCCGTTTCGGTAGTGACATGCAAACACGCTGCGATTCGGACACCCTTGAGCGGCTTTTCCTGCTCAAATCGCTGGCGAATCAGGCGCAGCACGGGCATCTCGTTGTCCGCCCATTCCATACGGAGCACGCCCTGCTCCGCCAACGCTAAATCCTTCACATCGTAGCTCATCGGTAAATGACCTCCAGTAAGGGAATTGTACCATTTTTTTGCGTGGCGGTTGAGGAAAGGGGTGCGCGCCAATTGTCATACCGAAACCTCACCTAATAAGGTATATTTTCCTGCGATGGCGCAAGCAACTCTGTATATCGCCGATAGCCGTTCGATGCACGAAGTCGCGGACGAGAGCGTTGCGCTGGTCGTCACCTCGCCCCCCTACTGGCACATCAAAGACTATGGCGCGCCCCAACAGATTGGGTACGGTCAGTCGCTGCACGAGTACCTGTATGACCTGGCGCGGGTGTGGCGCGAGTGTGCGCGTGTGCTTCAACCAGGCAGACGGCTGTGCATCAACATTGGCGACCAGTTCGCCCGATCAGTCATTTACGGTCAATATAAGGTCATCCCGTTGCATGCAGAAATTATCGCCCAGTGTGAACGGATCGGTTTCGATTATTTAGGCGCGATTATCTGGCAGAAGAAGACCACGATGCGCACCTCAGGAGGCGCGGTCGTCATGGGGTCGTTTCCCTATCCGCCTAACGGGATTGTGGAACTGGACTACGAGTATATCCTGCTGTTCCGTAAGCCAGGCAAGTCCGCGCCAGCGCCTGAAGCCGCCCGCAGCGCGTCCGTCCTCACGCGGGACGAGTGGAAAACTTACTTCAGCGGGCACTGGCACTTCGGGGGTGAGCGTCAAATCCTGCACGAAGCAATGTTTCCAGAAGAGCTACCCCGACGCTTGATACGAATGTTTTCGTTTGTTGGCGAGACAGTGCTCGACCCGTTCGTCGGCAGCGGTACGACGCTTAAGGTCGCGCTCGATCTGGAGCGCAACGCCATCGGCTACGAGGTGCAACGCGAATTTGCCTCGCTGATTCAACAAAAGGTAGGAGGGAATCTGCTCACATCGGGCGCGCTGCAGATTCGTGAACGCTCAGAGCCGTATGTGCCTGTCGAGCCGCCTCCTCACTACACCCCCAGCGTCAAAGACGCTCGCCCCCTTGTTGAGCCGAAGCTACTCAGATTCGAGCCTGACGCGACCTACCGTATTGTGCGCCTGTGCTGCGAAAATGGCTCAGAGACGCCGCTCCTGATTACCGACAACGGTTTACGCATATCGCTACTGGGCTTAGAAGTCCCCTTATCGCAACTCGATCACGCGAAGGCGTACTTACAGCAATATGTGGTGGGCAAGCGCGTCATTTTGCGCTTTGATGCGCCGCCCGAGTCGGAAGGCGCGCCCCTACCTGCTTATGTATACCTGACGAATCGGCTTTTCGTCAATCGCAAAATGATTGAAATGGGACTGGCTCGAGCTTCACGAGGCGCACGCCATAGGTATTATCAGCGGTTCATCGAGGCGGAATTGGTATAATCCCGTTGGTGAAGCTGGTATGGCAGCCGCAGCCAAACAACGCATGAGCGTCGAAGAGTTCGAGCGCGCCTACACGGGCAAACGCGCGGAGCTGTGGCGCGGGGAGGTGCGTGACTATATGCCCGCAGGGAATAGACATGGTGAGATCGCCCTGAGCGTGGGCGCAGAGATACGCGCCTTTGTACGTCAGTATCGACTGGGAAAGACCTACGCGGCTGAGACGGGGTTTGTCATCCGCACTTCCGAAGGCGAGAGCGTACTCGCCCCCGACGCCGCGTTCATTCGGGCAGAGCGCGTGCCTGAAGGCGGATTCGGGAAAGGGTTCGCCCGCATCGCGCCTGACCTTGTGGTGGAGGTGGTTTCGCCCGACGACTCCTACAACGCGGTGCGCGAGAAGGTGAGCGAGTGGTTGGCGGGGGGCGTGCAGGTCGTATGGGTGGTGGATCCTGAGCGGCGCGTGGTGGAGGTCTGGCAGCCACCGCAGAACCTAACGCAGGTACTCACGGAAAACGATGTCCTGCGCGGCGAGCCTGTGCTGCCAGGATTTGAACTCCCTGTGCGCGTGATTTTTGAGTAGGGCGGGCGTCAGGCAGGGTATAATCCCCGCGCTATGAACCGACAGGTTGCGCTCGGCTTCGGCTTGGGCATGTTGACTACCAGCGTTCTCATTGGCTGTCTCACAGCGCAGCGTCCCGCCAATCCGCGTCCCCAAACGACGGCTCCTGCCCCTGCCGCCACACAGGGTGTGCGCGGGCAAGGCGTGCCCGAATTCTGGGTGCGCCCCGGCTATCGCGTGGACTTAGTCGCCGAGAATCTGGGCAACGCCCGCTTTATGGAGTTCGACGACAAGGGCAACCTGTACCTCAGCCGTCCCAACCGCGGCGACATCCTAACTTTGCGCCTGCGCGGCAACCGCTATGAGATTGTGAATACCTTCGTAGACGGCTATCCGACGGTTCACGGCATGCACTTCGCCGACGGTTGGCTGTGGTTCACCCAGACGGGCGCGATTCACAAAGCCCGCGACACAAACGGCGACGGGAAAGCCGACGAGGTGCAGACCGTCATCCCCGAAGGCAAGCTCCCGCGCGGCGGCGGGCACTGGTGGCGACCAATTCTGGTGACCGATAAATACATCTACACGGGCATCGGCGATTCGGGCAACATCAACGACGAAACCGAGACCGAACGGCAGAAAATCTGGCGGTTCAACAAGGACGGCACGGGCAAGACGCTCTTTGCCAGCGGTATCCGCAACACCGAGAAGCTGCGCCTGCGCCCTGGCACGAACGAGGTCTGGGGCGTCGATCACGGCAGCGACTGGTTCGGACGCACGCTCGGCGAACGCCCGCTGCAGTTCCAGCCGATTACGGACTACAATCCGCCCGACGAGCTGAACCACTATGAAGAGGGTAAGTTCTACGGGCATCCCTTCATCACGGGCAACAAGCTCCCGCGCATCGAGTATCAGAACCGCAAGGACATCGTGGAACTCGCCGACAAGACTGTGCCCCCCGCGTGGAGCTTCGGGGCGCACTGGGCGGCGAATAGCTTTACCTTCCTGACCAAGGATCACTTTCCTGGACATAAAGGCGATATGTTCGTGGCGTGCCGGGGTTCGTGGAACCGCGTACAGCCCGACGGCTATCGCGTGGAGCGCGTGTTGTTTGACCCGGTCACGGGCAGACCGTATGGCAGCCTGACGATTGTGAAGACGCTGGTGGGCAACAATCGCGTACTGGCGCGCCCCGTGGACTGCGTGGAAGCGCCCGACGGCAGCGTGCTGTTCAGCTGCGATACGACGAATCGGATTTATCGAATCTCGTGGGTTGGAGGAAGAAATGCGCAAGGGAATTGAGGTTAGGATTCCTCGCCTTCGGCTCGGAATGACAGGGCAATCCTCTGGAAAGAACATTTGTCATTCCGAGCGAAGCGAGGAATCTGGGGCATTCAAGCGCAACCGAGGAGTTTTCGCGTTCACACTCGCGTTAATGCTCAGCTTAGGGCTATCCATGAGCAGCCTGCGCCCCGCGCCCATCAAGCCGGTGGAGACCTACGAGCGCAAATGCAGCTCGTGTCACGGCAAGGAGGGCGCGATGCTGGAGAAAGGGTTCGAGAAGAAGTACGCCTCCGCCGGCGAACTGCGCGAGGTGGTAGAGAGCATGCCGGGCGCAATCGGCATGCGGTCGGAAGAACTCGATGTGATGGTGGCGTATATGCGCGCTGTGAGCAGGGGCGAACCGTTTCTGGTGTGGACGGAGCGGAGCGCGAACCGTCTGGAAGGCGAAGTGTCGCCCGGCGGCGCGACCGTGCGGGCGACGGCGAAACGGCAGAATCTGAAAGTCACCCGCCCCTCGGCGAACCGCTGGCGAATTGAGCTGCCCCGCGATGTCAGGCTGGAGGAGATCGAAATCACGGCGCAGCGCGGCGCGGGACGCGCCACACTGCGCCTGCGTGAGTCCCCCTACAGCCACACGAAATAATACCAATCGGGTCGGGTCGTCGGCGGGGACGCCGACGCTACG
>CAYYCA010000168.1:0-5240 GCA_964470265.1 uncultured Fimbriimonadales bacterium
TAGCCTGCGACAACGAGGTCGCGCACGAAACTGGCAATACTATAGAACGAAGGGCTGAAATCAGGTTTCCAGTAAAACTCCGCTGCGAACGGCTTACCAGACGCCTCTGCCACCTGCAGAATCCACAGGGCGTTGCGGGCGAACCAGTCGCCATCCAGCGGCGGCGCATCGGGCGGGCGCGCCAGCGACTCGCCTGCCCGCAACGGACGACGAATCGGATTGCCCGCCTCGTCCACCGACTCCTGCAGGTCGTCGGGAAAGACCACAGCCGCCCACGGGTGCTTTGGAGGCATGCGCGCGTTGCCGCTCTCATCTTCGTAGCCCTCTGGAGTCGACTTTGACTCGTCGGAGGTATGGGTCTCCCCGTAGACCAGCGCGCCGTTATGGAACAGCCCCAGGGCGCACGCCAGCTCGCCCGTCGCGGGATCAAACGAGAGGCGTAGGCGAATCTCGTCGCTGACATCAAACGCTTTGCCCAGCACACCGCCATAGTATTCTGCCAGTTCCATATCGCCTTTCGGCGTGGAGAGCGCTTCCGCGAGGTAGCTAATCTCGTCATGGAGGCGCGCCTTCCACTGGGTCAGCCACTGAGGATCGAAGCGCGGGTCGGCGCGGCTGCTAAACTCCAGCGTCTTGCCTGCGCGGAGGGCGTTCAGCTCTATCTCGGTGAGGCGTTCGAGAAATCGCAAGGGCGCGCGGCGTTGCGACTCGGCGGACAGGAAGTGAACTCTCGCTGTCTCGTCTATTTCGTCAGGCAAGGCGAGTTCGTCGGGCTGGTAAAGCGACCGTAGCCGTTCACGCAGGTTCTGAACGCGCTGGTTGGTAGCGCGTTGTAAGGGAAGCGGGCGGAGGGTGTAGCGGGGCGGTCTACTTTCGTCGGCTTGCCATTCCGCCTCGAACGCCGTCGCGAGAGAGGTCATCACCTCGCGCAAGTTGCGTTCAGGCGCGTAGAGAATCGCACGACGCTGGGCGAGTTCCTTATCGGCGTGCAGGGCGACGCTGGTTTGCTTCTCGATCTGCTGGAACAGCCGACTCAGAGGCGTCCCTGCCTCGCGCAAGGTCAGCTTCTGATCGAGGCGCGAATCGGCTTGCAGGTCGGCAGGCTGCGTCGCTCCGATTAGCAACGCCATCCCCAGCATGGAGACTAAGACCTTGCGCCGCATCGTTTGCCTCCCAAAGCTGATAGTACCCAGAAACTCACACCCTTTGCAACAATCAGGTATCATGTACCCTGCCCCAGCACGGAGGACATGATGATTGTTAGAGAGTGGCTCAAGAAGCTGATGGACACCAGCGAGCGCGATGTGAAGCGGCTGATGCCAATTGTTCACAAAATCAACGCGCTCGAACCCGATTTTCAGGCATTATCTAACGAGCAACTGAGAGCAAAAACCGACGAATTTAAGAAGCGACTGCAGGACGGCGAGACGCTGGACGATATTTTGCCAGAGGCGTTCGCGGCGTGTCGTGAGGCGGCGCGGCGCACGCTGAACATGCGCCACTTCGATGTGCAGCTGATTGGCGGCATCGTGCTGCATCAGGGGCGCATCGCTGAGATGAAAACAGGCGAGGGCAAGACGCTCGTCGCCACCCTTCCTCTTTATTTGAATGCGCTGCTCGGCAAGGGCGTGCATCTGGTGACGGTAAACGACTATCTGGCGCGACGCGACGCCGTGTGGATGGCGCCAATTTATCACCTGCTCGGACTGAGCGTGGGCGTGATTCAGGGGCAGAGCGCGGAGACCGACGAGCGCGGCGGCTCGTATATCTATGAACCGGGCTACCAGCACCCCGACCCGCGCTACCTGCACCTGCGCGAGGTCACCCGCAAGGAAGCCTACGCCGCCGACATCACCTACGGCACAAACCACGAATACGCTTTTGACTACCTGCGCGACAACATGGTCTACTCCCCCGACGACCTGTCGCAACGCGAACTCTACTACGCGATTATCGACGAGGTGGATAGCATTCTCATCGACGAGGCGCGCACTCCGCACATTATTTCGGGGCAGATTGAGGAAGATTTGAGCATCTACACGCGCGTTGACTCCTATGTGCGCCGCCTGCAGGCGGGACGCGACTATGTGGTGGACGAGAAACATCACGCCGTGACTCTGACCGAAGAGGGCACCGAGCGACTGGAGCAGATGATGGGCGTGAAGAACCTCGCGGACGAGGTGGAGCTGATGCCCTACATCAACGCCGCGCTCAAGGCGCACGGCTACTTCAAAAAAGATGTCCACTATGTGGTGCGCGGCGGCGAGATTATCATCGTCGATGAGTTCACGGGACGCCTGATGCACGGGAGACGCTTCAGCGACGGCATTCATCAAGCGCTGGAAGCGAAAGAGGGCGTCCCCATCAAGCAGGAGAGCCAGACGATTGCCGTCGTGACCTTCCAGAACTACTTCCGCCTGTACCAGAAACTGGCGGGCATGACAGGCACGGCGAAAACCGAAGAGGAAGAGTTCCGCAAGATTTACGGCATGGATGTCGTGTGCATCCCCACGCACCGCCCAATGATTCGCGTCGACCACCCCGATGTGGTCTACAAGAACATGGAGGCGAAGCTGCGCGGGATTGCGCTGGAGATTCTGCGCCTGTACACCAAGCAGCAGCCCGTGCTGGTGGGCACACGCTCCATCGAGATGTCCGAGGTCGTCTCCTCGCGGCTCACTTTTGATAAGCTGCAGTTGCTGGTGCTGATTGAGCGGGTGCGGCGCGAGCTGGAGGCGAACAAGAGCATCGACAAAGCCAAAAAGGACGAGTGGCGCAAGACGCTGCTGATGCCCCTCAACACGCTCTCGATGCGCCAGATTACGCCGATGCTGCGCGAACTGGGGCTGCCTACCAGCCCGACCGACCCCGCGCATGTGAAGTGGTTCCTTGAACACTGGGAGCTGCCCGAAGCGAACGCCGAATATTTCATCGAGGCGATGGAGCATGGCATCCCGCACAATGTGCTGAACGCGAAGTATCACGAGAAAGAGGCGGCGATTATCGCAGAGGCGGGTCGTAAAGGCGCGGTGACGATTGCGACCAACATGGCGGGACGCGGCGTGGACATCCTGCTGGGCGGCTCGATTGTGAAGCAGGAGCCGAAACCCGAAGGAGAGAACGGCGAAGACAACGCGGAAGCCACGCCCCAAGAGGAGATTTCGTTCCGTCGCGGGGGCAGGGTGCGCGCCGCGCCGCCGTTGCCGCTCTCGGAGCAGGAGCGTTCCGTCGCCGCCGAAGAGGTGCGCAAACTCGGCGGGCTGTTCGTACTCGGTACGGAACGCCATGAGAGCCGACGCATCGACAACCAGCTGCGCGGACGCTCTGGGCGACAGGGCGACCCGGGCGAGTCGCGCTTCTACCTGTCGTTGGAAGACGAACTCGTGCGCCTGTTCGCCGAGAACCTGCGCAACAGCCCTCTGCTGAAGACCTGGCCCGAAGATGAGCCGCTCGAGGCGAAAATGCTCACGAAAGCCATCGAGGGGGCGCAGAAGCGTGTGGAACTGCACAACTTCTCCATCCGCAAGCATGTATTGCAGTACGACGATGTGCTGAACAACCAGCGTCTGCAGATTTACAGCCTGCGTCGGCGCGTGTTGTTCGGCGAGGGCACGCGCGAACTCGCCCTGAACTACATCGACGAGGTGGTTTCGGAAGTCGTCGATGAGTTCGCGCCGCGCAACCTGCCGCCCACCGAGTGGGATTTGCAGGGGCTGTACCAGCGTCTGAATACCATTTTCCCGCTGGAGTTCTTCGTCAAGCCCGACGACTTTAACTTCACGCGCCATGACCTGCTGCTTGATCAGGTGCGCGAGTGGGCGGAGCAAGCCTACGCCATGCGCGAGGAGCAGCTCGGCGCAGACCTCATGCGCGAAATGGAGCGCTACTTCATGCTGCAGGTCATCACGCGCCGGTGGGTGGAGCATCTGGCGTCGATGGAGTACCTGCGCGAGGGCATTGGGCTGCGCGGCTACGGGCAGATTGACCCGCTGGTGGCGTACAAGCAGGAGTCGGCGAAGGTGTTTGCCGACACGCTGCACGCGATCCGCAACGATGTGGTGATGTTCCTGTTCCATGCGCAGGTTGCGCCGCCGCAGCCCCGTCAGGTGGTACGGATTGCGGGCGACGCCAACCCCGCGACGGCGGGCGCGCGCGGCGGCATGGGCGTGCAGCGATTGGCGGACGACGACGCTGCCCGCGCGAGCGCGTCCCCAGGCAAGGTCGGGCGCAACGACCCGTGCCCCTGTGGCAGCGGCAAGAAGTATAAGAAGTGCTGCTATCCGAAGTATGGGTAGAGCCGCTTCTGAAGCTTCTCCCGCGCGTGCTGACGGGCGCGGATGACCGCGCGCGGCGTCAGGTTCAAAAGCTGCGCAATCGCTTTGTCGGGCAGCGGCGCGAGCGACGCCAGCGCGCGCCTCGCCTCGTCCAGCGCGCCGTGCTTCGCCAATTCCTGTGCCAGTTCCGACTCCAGCGACAGCACGAACGCTGCTGCGTGGTGGCAGGGCATCGCCCGCAACGCAGCGGCGACGCACGCAACGAACCACTCATCGTCCAGATGCGCCATCGGCGTCTCGCAGTGCGGATGCAACACCTCAGGCAGCGTCTCCAGCGACTGATGCGCCTTCCGCGCACGCAGCGCGCGACTATACGCCCGCTGACACACCTGCTGCACAAACCCCGTCAGACACGGCTCCCAATGCGTGGCATGCTCGGGCAGCTTGAATCGCAGCACCGCAATCCGCGCCTCGCTGAGGATGTCCTCTAAATCCTGCTCACAAAGCGGCGCGGGGTTCATCGCGTTGCGCCGCTGCAGCCAGCGAGTCGCGTAGTTCTCCGCAAAGCGGAGCCACTGCGCCAGTTCCCGCTCCTGATGCTGCTCCAGCCATGCCTCATAAAAATCGGTTGTATGCGCCATATCGCACCTCCGTACACGCAAGAGGATACGATACGGCACTGAAAATCCACTGAAAAAATGGATGGGGGACTGAGGATCTTCTTGGGCTGTTATAATACCGGTCAGGGTTTCAAGCGAGACAAAACCTTCGTGGGCGGCGCGTCGGCGGTTTTTTGCCCTCACCCCCAGCCCCTCTCCCACCGCGTGGGAGAGGGGAGGTGAGGGCGAAAACCGACGGCGCGCCACCTACGAAGGTTTTGTCTCGCTTGAACCCCCAACCGGTATAAGACTAACTGAGGTTTCAAGTAGTGCCAATCGTCGGCGGGACGCCGACGCTACGCGAAGC
>CAYYCA010000169.1:0-5202 GCA_964470265.1 uncultured Fimbriimonadales bacterium
CCCGCCGACGATCCGCACTAATTGAAGCCTCAGTTGGTATAATACCGATCGAGGTTTCAAGTAGCCCCAATCGTCGGCGGGGACACCGACGATTGGCACCACTTGAACGCGCGATTGGTAAGCCCTTCCCAATGATACCGAAAGAGATTCCTCGCTTCGCTCGGAATGACAAGAGTTGTCATTCCGAGCGAAGCGAGGAATCTCTTTCGCTGCTCTGAACGTTTCCATCCCATTTTTCGTGGGAAGGGCTTATTAGCCCACCAGCCGCTGCCGCTCGCGCCAGTGTGAGGACAAGATGTTGTGCCGCTGGCGATATTTGGCGACCGTGCGGCGCGCGACCTCGACGCCCATCTCGGCGAGCTTCTCGGCGATTTCGGCGTCGCTGAGGCGTCTGCCCGTGCTTTCGTGCCGCTCCAGAATCTGCTCAATCAGCATCGCCGTGCGGTACGAAGCGTCAAAGAGGACATCGAGTTGCACCATTTTTCCGCTGGGGAGTTGCAGCCACTTGTTGCGCACGGCGCGCCCGACAGTGGAGCGATGCAGTCCCGTCGCCTGCGCCACTTCCACGCGCGTCATCGGCTGCAGAAACCGCGCGTCGCTGGTCATCAGGAAGCCATATTGTCGCTGTGCGATGGCTTCCATAATCCGTTTGAGGGTCTGATACCGCTGTTGCAACGCCTGCAGAAAAATTCGGGCGCGTCCCAGATAGTGCTGGATATGCTCGCGTTCGTCCACGCTGCAGCGCAGCTCCCCCTGACTGAGGCGCATCGCCTGTTCGAGATAGGCAGGGCTGAGGCGGAGCATGTCGGGGGAAGCCCCGCGAATCTCGATGTGTAAACCGTTTTGGGAGACGCGTACGATAATATCTGGCTCCTGCGCGGTGTTCTGCTCTGGAACAGGCTCACTTATGCCCAGCTCGCCGGCAGGGTTATGGGTCAGCTCGTTGCGAATGAAGTTTTTAACCTGCACCAGGTCGTCGATGCTCAGTTGCAGTCGCCGTTGCAGTTTCTCCCAGCGCCCGCTCACGAATTCATCCCAACCACTTTGCAACACGGCGCGTGTCCAGTCTAAAATCTCGGGGTCATAGTGGTCAGGGGCGCTCTGAAGCGCGTCGAGCTGCAGCAGCAGGCTCTCTTGCAGGGAGCGCGCGCCCACGCCGGGTGGGTCGCACTGCTGGAGCAGCCGGATGACCTCCTCGACGGTTTCGGGCGCGACATTGAAATAGAGCGCGACATCTTCGACCTCGACGCGCAGAAAGCCTTTCCCGTCCAGCGACTCCACCAGATGCTCCGCGATAGGCAAGAGTTCAGGCGCGACCATCAGGCGGAGTTGCCCGCGCACATGGGCTTTTAAATCCATCGGCGGGGTCGCCAGGCGCGCGTCGAGCCAGTCGTCTGTGTCGCTGTCGTCGGTCAGATTCGGCGAATCGGCGTCGAGGGAGATGAACGCAGGCGTCGGTGCGACGATGCGAATCCGCTCTTCCTCAGAAGCTTCCAGCGCAGGGTTCTCCTCCAGCTCCTGCTCGATGAGTTTCTGGAGTTCTTCGCTGTTGAGGGTCAGCATCCGCGCCAGCATTTTCAGCCCGAGGCTGGCTTGCGGCGCGGCTCTGACCTCCACGCGCGTCTGCGTCTGCACCCGATTCATCATGGCTCTGACCTCTTTTTAAGAGTTTAGGTTCCTGCTGAGTGGCGTCTTTCCTGCTATGCCGCTTTGAGCAGCATCCGATAGTCCCAGACCTTCACGCGATTACGCCCGTTCTTTTTCGCCTGATAGAGCGCCTGGTCGGCGGCTTCGATTAGTTCCTGTCGCGTCTCCATATCAGGGCGCAGGCTGGCGACGCCGAAACTCCCCGTGACGGGGCGCAGCGTCCAATTTCCCGCCTCCACTGCCTGGCGCAGTCGCTCGGCGACCATCGCCGCGCTCTCCTCGTCCGCGCGCGGCAGCACAATCACGAACTCCTCGCCCCCATAGCGCGCCACGAAATCGCCCTCGCGCACATGCTCTTTGAGTATCTGCGCTACTGTGCGCAGCACCTCGTCGCCCGCCTGATGCCCGAAGGTGTCGTTATATTGCTTGAAGTGATCTACATCCATCAGTATCAGAGATAGCGGCAAGCGGTTGCGCACAGCAAGCTGAAACTGCTCTTCAAGATAATCCTGAAAGGCGCGATGGTTGTGCAGCCCCGTCAGTCCGTCCGTCACGGCGAGGCTCTGCAGCTTCTGGTTCAACGCCTTGAGCTGATTCTCGTACTCCACGCGATAGGTCACATCCACCACCGACACAATCGCGCCCACTGCCTCGCGTTGGGCGTTGCGGATGGGGAACGCGCTGCGAATCACATAGTGCAGGTTGCCCTCACGGTCATAGTCTTCCGATTCAATCCCCGTAATAATGGCGCCCTGTATGACGCGCTGGAGCATCTCGTGCAGCTTCGACGCCGACGCGCCACGAAACACCTTTTCGTAGACGGACTGGAACAGCACCTCCTCTTTGGCGTAGCCATAGAGTTGCTGCGCCGCGAGGTTCCATTCGTGAATTTTGCCCTCCATATCTACGGTGAAGCACGCAACGGGCACATGCTCGAACAGTTCTGTGAACCTGCGGTTGGCGTGTTCAATCAGGCGTTGGGTCAGCAGCAGGCTCTCGTTCTGGCTCTGGAGTTCCTCGTTGAGGTCCTGCAGTTGCTGTTTTTGTTGTTGCAGGGTCGCTTCCGCCTGCAGGATCCGCTCGGCGACGCGCAGGTTCGCCTGCAGCTCGGCGGTATCGAGCGGTTTACTGAGAAAAGCGTCCGCGCCCGCCTCGAGGGCTTCCAGTTTATCCTCTTTTTGCCCCCGCGCAGTGAGCATCATGAGGTAGGTGTAGTGTTCACCGCTGTGGCTTCGGATGGCGCGGCACAGCTCCAGACCGCTCATCACAGGCATTTCCCAGTCGGTAATCACAATCGGCGTGGGGTGGGCTTGATACGCCTGCCACGCTGCGCCGCCGTCGGGTGCGGCAACCACCTCATAGCCCAGTTGCCGCAGGTTGCGCTCCAGCACCTTCAGCGCGACCGTGCTGTCTTCCGCAATCAACACTCGCATGGCTCCACCTGTCGTTCCACAGGGGTTATTCCACACGAAGCAGCCTGTTTCAGACGGTATAATTTCCTTGTGCGCCGCATTTATCGTAATCCGCCACTGATTGAGGCGCTTTGCGAGCTTCAGTTTCAACCAGGGCAGCCGTGGGACTGGACTATTCCAGGGCGCATCTATGAGCGCGTGCAACAAGAGTATCCTAAAAGGCGTGAGATGAATGTGCTTGAGGTGGACCTGCGCGCCGCGGGAACCGAAATTGAGCAGGAGGTAAAAGGCGGCGTGGCGCGAATGCTCTTTCTGCGTGATGACGAGCGCGGCGTGATTCAGGTGGGACATAATGTGCTCGCTGTAAATCAGCTCGAGCCCTACTCGAACTGGGAGACCTTTCGTAAGATGATCGAGCAAGCGCTGGGAGTGTATGCGGAAATCGCCCAGCCAGCTCAGATTCGGCGGATAGGGCTGCGGTATATTAATCGCATCAAGCTGCCAAGCGTTTCGGAGGCGGGTCAGTTTGTTCTATTCCTGCCCCAGGTTCCCGAGGCGGTTCCGCATCCACCTGCGTCCTGGGCAATCCGCGTCGACATCCCCTACAGCGTATGTGAGCATCTCCGACTGCAGTCCGCTGTGCTGATCGATGTGCCTGCTATACTGCTGGATATTGAGTTTGCGACGGAGGAACCATACAATCCGTTCGAGCATGAATGGCGCGCGTGGCTGGAGCGCGCCCATTCAGAGATTGAACAAGTCTTCGAGGCTACGATAACGCCTGTTGCACGCAAAGCTTTCGAGGAGGAACGGCACGATGAGTAGCTTGACTCGGATATCTATATCGAGGACGCCAGTCGGACAAGGGCGCGCCTTTCGCCTCTCCAGCGCGATGAGCATCGACGCCCAAGCTGAGGAGGCGATGCTGCGCAGCTTGGACGAGTGGGATCAAGCTCGGAATCGAGACGATGCCTGCTCGAGCACGCTCGTTCGGGTGAGTCTGCCCCTTGAGCAGCGAGCAGCGACTCTTGTGGTTAATGAGAGGAAACGCGCTCGGTTCGTTCACGACGAGGCAGCCTTCATACAGGGCGAGCCAATCGAGGAAATCCGTTTCCCCACGCCTAAGCGATGGCAGGTTCCCGTAGAAATAGTCCGTTTCCGAAAGGCAACTTACGTGCCTAACGAGTAAAGTACCATGGACGCCATTCGGAAGTACCCCTGGTACGAAATAGTCGAGGGCGACGACCTAGCGCAGGGCGACATTCTACTTGACTGCTATGCAGTGAGAGTCGCGCCTGACACTTTACCCAGTGGCTTCTCAACAACGCTTCGCGCCGAGATAGAACAGGTCGATGCGATTGTGATAAGCCAGTCATGCGATTTGGTAAACGATAAGATTAACGATGTGCTATTATGCGCACACTTTGACCTGAGCAAGGTGATGGAAGTTGACCCTTCTCTGAAAAGCAAGCTCAAGCAGATATTGAATGGTCAGGTATATCGTCACACCTTGCTTCCCCGCTCCGATTTTAGTGAGTGTCCGATGGGGATACGGATTGTGGACTTCAATTATGTATTTATGTTGCCGAAGCAGGTCGTGAGGCGGTTCGCCGCCGCTCAAGGTAAGCGTCTCCGTCTTTGTCCACCCTATCGGGAGCATCTGTCGCAGGCATTCGCGCGGTTTTTTATGCGCGTAGGATTGCCTCAACAGATAGAGCTGCCTGAGTAGCAATTCGATACCCATTACTTCCCAATACAGAACTCCTGAAAAATCCGATTCACTAACTCCTCGTCCGCGCTTGCGCCTGTGATTTCGCCAAGGGCGAGCCATGCGCCCCGCAGGTCGACGGCAACGATGTCGGGCGGCATGCCTGCATGGAGCGATTCGAGGGCTTGAATCAAATGCTCCTTCGCCCGTTGCACGGCGTGAATGTGGCGCTGGTGAGTGAGCGCAGGGGTCTCTTCGCCAACCCGCTGGAGCTCGAGCGCGTGCAGGAGGGCCTGCTTGAGGGCGTCTAAGTTGTACCCTGTGAGGGCGGAGACTCGGACCTCACCCCCCAGCCCCCTCTCCGTAAACGGAGAGGGGGCGTCAAACTCGCCCTCTCCGTTTACGGAGAGGGGGCTGGGGGGTGAGGTGCAAGTT
>CAYYCA010000170.1:0-5192 GCA_964470265.1 uncultured Fimbriimonadales bacterium
TGGTATTATTCAAACCCCATCAGCCGCCTACCCGCGAGCAAGCGATTTTGCCGCTCAGTGGACTCAAGCCCCGACTTCCTGAACAGTCTCTGAAAGGTATACTCTCGCCCGATGTTCACGCTGAACGACCTGATCACGACGATTATCTGGATACTGGCGGTGCTGCTGAGTATCGCCATTCACGAGTACGCCCACGCGAAGTATGCAGACTGGGCGGGCGACCCGACGCCCCGCCGTCAGGGACGCGTGACGCTCAATCCAATCGCCCACTTAGACCCGCTGGGCACGATTCTGATTATCTTCATGGCGTTCTCGGGCTACGGCATCGGCTGGGGCAAGCCCGTGCCCGTGAACTCTGGCTACTTCCGCAGCCCCCGACGCGACTGGGTCATGTGCGCCTTCTGGGGACCGCTCTCCAACATCATTCTGGCGACGATTTTCGCCGTCCCGCTGCGCATCCTGCTGGCATCCGGTGCGCGAATCCCTGACAATGTGTTCATCGACTTCGTGTTCGCGATGGTCTATGTGAACATCGGTCTCGCGCTGTTCAACATGATTCCGCTTCACCCGCTCGACGGCTCGAAAGTGCTGTCGGGCTTCCTGCGCGATGTGTTCGACTCGCGCTACTGGAACTTCCAGATGATTTACGGACCGATTATTCTGTTCGGCTCCATCCTGATTTTACCGTTGCTGGGGATTCCGAATCCGCTGCGCTACATTCTGATTCCTGCGCGCGAGTTTTTCGTAAAGTTGTTGCTGGGCGCGTAGGTATACTCGAACCGCTATGGCGCGCGCGTTGTATAAGGGACTGCTGCTGATTGCCGACGGTCTGGGCGACCGTCCGGTGGCTTCGATGGGCAACAAGACCCCCCTGGAGTACGCCTCCACTCCGACGCTGGACAGGCTGGCGCGCGAGGGGGAGTGTGGGCTGATGGATCCGATTGCGCCGGGTATTCGCGCTGGCTCGGATACGGCGCATTTGGCGATTCTGGGCTATGACCCGTACAAGGTGTACCAAGGGCGTGGTCCGTTCGAGGCGCTGGGCATTGGGATGGAGGTGCGCGGGGGCGATGTCGCGCTGCGCTGCAACTTCAGCACGGTGGATGCGGAGATGCGCGTGCTGGATCGCCGCGCGGGGCGCATCACGGAGGGCACGGCGGAGCTGGCGCAGGCAGTGAACGGCGTCGAAATCGAGGGTGTGCAGTGCTTTTTCAAGGAGTCGGTGGCGCACCGGGGCGCGCTGGTGCTGCGCGGTGAAGGACTCAGCCCCCACATCACCGACGCCGACCCGCACGCCGACGGCGAAATCGTGCATCAGGCGCAGCCGCTGGATCCCAACGACGCCGCCGCCGCCCGCACTGCGCGCATCGTGAACGCTTTCGTGAGGCTCTCCTACGAACGGCTGAATGACCACCCCGTGAACCGCGAGCGCAGGGCGAAGGGGTTGCCCCCCGCGAACATCATTCTGCCGCGTGGGGCGGGCGTTGCCCCCCACTTGGAGCCGTTCCCGCAAAGACACGGCATGACCGCCGTCGCCGTCGTGGAGACGGGGCTGATTCGCGGCATCGCGCGCTTTGTAGGTATGGACACGCTGGACGCGCCCGGCGCAACGGGCGGCGTGGACACGAATTACGACAGCATCGCCGACACACTGGCAACCGCCCTGCGCCAGTACGACTTCGTGCTGTGCAATGTGAAAGCGCCCGACCTGTGCGGACACGACCGCAACCCCCAACTCAAAGCGCAGGTCATCGAGAAAATCGATGGACTCGTCGCCCGGCTGCTGGAGCAGTACACCGAGCCGTTCTACCTGATGTTCACGGGCGACCACTCCACGCCTTGCTCGGTGGGCGACCATTCGGGCGACCCCGTGCCCGTGTTGCTGCACGGTCCCGACCTGCGCGGCGACGAGGTGCTGCGTTTCCACGAATACGCCTGCGCGAAAGGCGCGCTCGGACGCCTGCGCGGGGGCGATTTGGTGAATATCCTCACGCAGCTGATGGGCGTGCAAGAGAAGTTCGGGGCGTAATGAGTTCCCCAAATGTGGAGTAAAACCCCGATAGGACGCAGGTATAATCCATAGAGCCTTTGCTATGCACAACCCAGTCCAGCCAGCAACTGCGCAAAAGCCTCGTCGGCGGGACGCCGACGCTACGCCGAGCGACGGCAGGAATGCCGTCGCGCCAACGCTCCAAGAGTTTACACTTGGGACACGCGCCTTACGCACGGTCTCCAGCGGAGCCGATATCTGGCAACGCATCGCCAACTGGCATAAGGCAGGCTACACGATTATCATCGCCACCGACCGCCCCACGCAGGTAAAAAAAGCGTTGGAACAGACAGGTCTCACCGACGGCTACGAACTGCATAAGGGCAACCTCGGCGGGGGCTTCGTGTGGGACGCCCAGAAGTTCGTCCTCATCACCGACGCTGAGCTGTTCGAAAACCGACGCCTGCGCCTGCCCCCACGACGCTTCAACGAGGGCGTACCCATCGCCTCCATCATGGACTTGCAGCCCGGCGACTATGTGGTGCATATCTATCACGGCGTGGGCGTATTCAAGGGGCTAACAACGCTGGAACGCGAGGGCGTCAAACGCGAGTATCTGCTCATCGAGTATGCGCACCCTGACCGCATCTTCGTGCCCGTAGACCAGTTAGACCGCATTCAGAAGTACATCGCGCCCGACGACAAGCCGCCCGAAATCAAACGCCTCAGCAGCACGGCATGGGCGCGCACGGTCGCCAAAGCCCGCCAGAAAGCCAAAGAGGTGGCGGAGGAACTGGTACGCCTCTACGCCCTGCGCGAGAAAGCCACGCGCCCCCCCTACGGCGAGGATACCCCCTGGCAAGCCGAGATGGAAGCGATGTTTCCTTACATCGAGACCGACGGGCAACTGCGCGCCATTCAGGAAGTGAAAGCCGATTTGGAATCGCCCCACCCGATGGACAGGCTGCTGATTGGCGATGTGGGCTTCGGAAAAACGGAAGTCGCCATCCGCGCGGCGTTCAAGGCGATAATGGCTGATAGACAAGTCGCCCTGCTGTGCCCCACCACGATTCTGGCGTATCAGCACTATCAGAACTTCAAGGAGCGGTTCGAGCCGTTCGGGGCGCAGGTCGCGCTGCTGAGCCGCCTGATTACACCCGCCGAACAGAAACGCATCCTGCACGGACTGAAAACAGGCGCAATCGATATGGTCATCGGCACGCACCGCCTGCTCTCCGACGATGTGCAGTTCAAGAATCTCGGCTTAGTGATTATCGACGAGGAGCAGCGGTTCGGCGTGATGCAAAAAGAGCGGTTCAAGAAACTGCGCGGCACGGTCGATGTGCTGTCGATGAGCGCGACGCCGATTCCGCGCACGCTGTATATGGCGCTGACCGAGATACGCGACATGAGCATGATTACCGACCCGCCGCCGGGCAGGTTGCCGATACGCACGGTCGTCGCCCCCTACACCGACTGGATGGCGCGCGAGGCGATGATACGCGAGTTGCAGCGCAGCGGGCAGGTGTTCTATGTTGTGCCGCGCATTCAGGGCATTACGCATGTCGCCGAGCGGCTGCAAAAACTGGTTCCGCACGCCCGCATCGCCGTCGCGCACGGGCAAATGCCCCCGCAGGAAGTGGAAAGCATCATTCTGGCGTTTTACAACCACGAGTACGATGTGCTGGTCAGCACCACGATTATCGAGAACGGTCTGGACATGCCGAATGTGAACACGCTGATTGTGGAGGGGGCGGAGCGGTTCGGCTTGGGGCAGTTGTATCAGTTGCGCGGGCGCGTGGGGCGTTCGGATAGGCAGGCGTATGCCTACTTCCTGTTCAAGGCGGGGCGTCTGGGCGAGAAGGCGGAGGAACGCCTGCAGGCGCTCAAGGAGTTCTCGCATTTGGGTTCGGGTTTCGCGTTGGCGTTGCGCGATTTGGAGATTCGCGGCGCGGGCAACCTACTGGGCGAGGAGCAGCACGGCGCGATGCGCTCCGTGGGGCTGGAGCTGTATCAGGCGATGCTGCGCGACGCGATTCGGCGGCTGCGCAAGGGCGAAACGAGCTGGGATTTGGAAACCCCTGTGCAGGAGGAGCTGCCCGACGCGAGCAAGCTGCCCGTTCACGCGTTTATTCCGCACGATTACATCGCGGATGTGGCGCAGCGGCTGGGCTATTACAAGCGCATCGCGGGCAGCCGCACACGCGAGGAACTCAAATCGCTGGTGCGCGAGCTGCGCGACCGCTACGGCGAGCTGCCCACGCCCGTGAAGAACCTGATTCGGCTGATGGAGCAGCGCATCCTTGCCCACGCGCTGGGCGTGCAAAGCATCGGCGTCGACGGCAAACGCCTTGTGCTGAAGTTCAAGCCCGACCGCAAACTCAAGGCGCGCTGGCAACTGGCGATGCAGAAAGCGATTGCGGGCGTGCGCACCCAGCCCGATGAACTCACCGCCCCCCTCGGCGACCACCCGCTGGAAACGCTGATGACCGTGCTGGCGGAGCTAAAAGCGGTGGTAGAATCTGGTTGACCGTAGCATGCAGCGGTTCCACTCACTGGGCAAGCCCGATTTGACTCTTGGGGGACTGCGCCTATGGATTCACGGGCGCGAGTTCCCCGATAGCACCGATTATTACGACCTCAACTGGCTCGTAATTTCGGCAATCTGCGAGGCGCGTGGGGCGCGTGTGTGGCTGGAGCGCGCCCCTGCCCTGATGACCGAAGAGTTGCAACGCTGGCTTCACGCGCTGGAGCAACTACTGCAAGGGAAACGCCGCCGCGCCGCGTTAGACACGATAGAGCCTTATTTGAACATCACGGTACGCGACGCCAGACCGCACGGCGTGTGGGAAGTTGAGGTCTGCCTGACACCAGATAATGTGAACCAAGAGCACCAGTTCCGATTTGAGGTATCGGGGGAAGAGCTGAATAGGTTGGTTCAGCAGTTGCGCGGTATTTTGGAACGGTATCCTGTAGTGGGGGAGCGTTAGCGGCTTTGCAGGGGTGGTTGGCGAAGTGGCGAGGCTATGCGCATGTTGTAGAAGCGGTTTGCAACCGCGAATTCGCGATTGCAAATCGCTCCTACAACATAATAATACCAGTCGGGGTTTCAAGCGAGACAAAACCTTCGTAGGTGGCGTGTCGGCGGTTTTCGCCCTTACCCCCAGCCCCTCTCCCACGGCGTGGGAGAGGGGAGTCGCGT
>CAYYCA010000171.1:0-5192 GCA_964470265.1 uncultured Fimbriimonadales bacterium
ATTTCGGGGGACGATTTCACCTCGCTTCGCCCCCCTCCGTAAGGTTCCCCCCGCTGCGCGAGGGGAACCGAAAAGCGGCTCGGTTCCCCCTACGCAGTAGGGGGAACCTTAAGGAGGGGGTTCAGTCAATCCTACACTACGGCTTCGCCTCTCGTGATTATTGGGATGTTCTGCCCCCCTCGTGTAGGTTCCCCCCGCTCCGCGAGGGGAACCGAACAACTTACTCGGTTCCCCCTACGCAGTAGGGGGAACCTTAAGGAGGGGGTTCCAAAGATTGATGAGAGGCGAAACGCTATAGTTTCAAGTAGCCCAAGTTGTTGGCGTGACGCCAACGACTTGGGTTAACGGAACTCGCAACAGGTCTTACTAACGAGGCGCTAGCCCGCTCGGCAGGGGCAGCTTCGGGCGCGGTTCAAAGTCGGGCAGGCGCGGCGGGTTTGCCTCCATCTGCTTCAGAATCTCGGCAATCGCCCGATCGAGCTGCGGGTCGCGTCCTGCAGCGTAGTCCTGAGGCGCGTAGTCCACTTCGATATCGGGGTCTGTGCCATAGTTCTCTACGCTCCAGCCCACATCGTGGAACCAGAAGGCATACTCCGGCTGCGTGGTCAAGCCCTGATCCACAAACACCGACTTGGGCCAGATGCCAATCACGCCGCCCCAGGTGCGCTTGCCAATCAGCACGCCGAGTTTCATAAGTTTGAAGGCGTGGCTGAACATATCGCCGTCGGAGCCTGCCCGCTCGTCCGTAATCGCGACGATGGGACCCATCACAGAATCGTAGGGATAGGGCACGGGTTTGCCCCAGCGTGGCACATCGTAGCCCAGCCGTTTGCGGGCGAGTTTCTCCAGCAGCAGGGGCGAGACGCTGCCCCCGCCGTTCGCCCGCACATCTACAATCAGCGCCGGGCGGGCAATCTCCGACAGGAAGCCCCTGTGAAACTCCGAGAAGCCCCAGCTGCCCATGTCAGGAATGTGAATATAACCCACCTGTCCGTTCGTTTGGGCATGCACATACTCGCGGTTGCGCCGCACCCAGTCGCGGTAGCGGAGTTTGCTCTCGTCGCTCAGTGTTTTGACGGTCACGACGCGCGTTTCACCCTGCCCAGTGCGCAGGGTAAGCTCCACAGGGACGCCCGCGAGGTGCAGCAACGCCTCGCCCGGCGTGAACGCGCGCGTGAGCCGTCTGCCGTTCACAGCAAGCAGCACCTCCCCCACCTGCGCGTTCACGCCCGGCTCGTTCAGCGGAGAGTCCACATCTTCCAGCCACGGGTCGCCTGTGAGAATGCGCGTGATGCGATAGCCCTGCGCCTGTTCGTCCCACTCGAACTCTGCGCCGAGCAGCCCGACGCTATACTGTGGAGGCTGACGGTAGTCGCCGCCGAACTCGTAGCAGTGCGAAGTGCCCAGCTCGCCCTGCATCTCCCACATCAAATCGGAGAACTCGCCCCGTGTGGCGACGCGCTCCAGCAGCGGGTAGTAGCGGTCGTACACTTTCTGCCAGTCGACGCCTGACATATCCGCGCTCCAGAAGAACTCGCGCTGGAGTCGCCACGCTTCGCGGTACATCTGTTGCCACTCGCGCGTGGGGATTACGGCGCAGCGCACACGGTTCAGGTCAATCCAGCCGCTCTCGCGGGAGGGCGGGGCTTGTTCATGCCTCTCGTCGGGTTTCTGCCCTGCGGGGATTACGCGCAGACGCTTGCCCGAACGGTATGCCAGCGTCTTATAATCGCGCGCGAGAGTGAAATCGTTCACTTTGCTGGCGAGCGTCTCGGTTTTGGCGGCGTTGAAATCGTACATCAGCAGGGTTCCCTTGCCCTCCTCGTCGGAGTCGAGCCAGCTTTTGCCCAGCATCCCCTCGACGGGGTACTGGGTGGCAATCACACGCCGTTTGCTCAGCCCTGCAACCTGCCCGTAGATGCCTGCGGGCAGAGGCACAGTAATCACACGCAGGTGGATATCGTCGAAGTCAATCTGTGTCGGCTTGATCGGCTGCTTCCCGTTTTGCGTCTCTGAACTCACAGGCGTCGTCGGCTCCATAGCGGTGGGGATTATACCTTGCAAGGCCGTCGGCGGGATGTGGAATGCTTCCCAGCGAGGGAGGCTTTCAGGTACAATTTTCCCATGCCGCCGTTGCAGGTGGTGTGGTTCAAGCGTGATTTGCGGGCGTATGACCACGCGCCCCTCTATCAGGCAAGCCAGCGCGGGTGGGTGTTGCCCCTGTATATCTTCGAGCCGGATTTGTGGCGTCAGCCCGACGCTTCGAATCGGCAGTGGCGGTTCGTGCGCGAGTGTCTGGTAGAGTTGGACCGCACGCTGGGGCGGTTGGCGGGCAAAACGCACGGGCTGATTGTGCGCACAGGCGAAGCGGTCGAGGTACTGGAAGCGATTCACCAGGCGCATGGTATCGACGCGCTCTGGGCGCATATGGAGATTGGCAACAACTGGACATTTCAGCGCGACAAGGCGGTGCGCCGCTGGGCGAAGGCGCGGGGGATACCGTTCCACGAGTTGCCGCAGGACGGCGTGATACGGGGCTTGCAATCACGCGAGGGCTGGCGCGACCACTGGGAAGCCGAGATGAGCCAGCCGCTGACGCCCGCGCCACAGCGGTTGCAGATACCGCCCTTGCGCTCTGATACGCTGCCCGTGTCGGTGGGCGACGACGATTGCCCACACGCGCAGCTGGGTGGACGCTCGCGTGGGCTGGCGTTGCTGCGCAGTTTCCTGAGCCATCGCGTACGGAACTACGCGCGGGGGCTATCCTCGCCGCTCACTGCGCCCAGCGCGTGCTCGCGCCTGTCGCCGTATTTAGCCTATGGCGCGCTCTCGCTACGGGAGGTGGTGCAAGCCACGCGCCGCCGTATTCAGCAAGTCCAAGCCGATCCGAACGCTGCAGGGCTGTTGCGCTCGCTGCAGGCGTTCGAGTCGCGCCTCGGCTGGCGCAGCCACTTCATGCAACGCTTGGAGAGCCTGCCCAGCATCGAGTTCGAGCCGATGCACCCCGCGCTCGCCCACGAACGCACGGAAATAGACCCCGCGCTGTTTGAGGCATGGGCGCAGGGACGCACGGGCTACCCTTTCGTGGACGCCTGCATGCGGATGCTCCACGCGACGGGCTGGATTAACTTCCGCATGCGCGCGATGCTGACCGCCTTCGCGTGCTATCACCTGTGGCAGCCGTGGCGCGCCGTGGGGTTGCACCTCGCACGGCTCTATGTGGACTACGAACCCGGCATCCACTGGAGCCAAATCCAGATGCAATCGGGCAGCACGGGCATCAGCGCGTTTCGGATTTATAATGTGGTCAAGCAGTCGTATGACCAAGACCCGACGGGCGCGTTCATCCGTCGGTGGGTTCCTGAGCTGAAGCGCGTGCCCACCGCGTGGATACACGAGCCGTACCGCATGCCGCTGGAGATGCAACGCGCGTGTGGTTGCGTGATTGGCGTGGACTACCCCGCGCCGATTGTGGAGCATGAGGCAGCGGCGCGCGCCGCCCGCGAGAAACTCAAACGCGCCTATGGCAACCCCGAAGCGAAGGCGATTAGCGAACAGATTCTGCAGCGGCACAGCAGTCGCGCGCGGCGCGAGTCGCGCGAGCGTCGCGAACGCGCCTCACGCTCGCAACAGCTGGGGCTGTTTGAATGAACCACACGCCGAGAACCGTGCGCAGTGCTGGGCGTTAGACTGGATGTGAGCAGTGCGGCGCAGTTTGGCTTCGGTGGCTGCCGTACAACCGTTGCAGTTCAGGCTTGCTGGGTCGCCGCAGATTATCCTACCTGCTCAGAATCTCCGCCACATGCGCCACATCCTTGTCGCCGCGCCCAGATAAGTTGACCAGAATCACGGCGTCAGGATGCAAGGTGGGCGCGAGGTCTTTGAGGTAGGCGAACGCATGGGCGCACTCCAACGCAGGAATAATTCCTTCGTGCCGCGCCAGCCACGCGAATGCGCCTAAGGCTTCCTCATCCGTGACGGCGACATACTCGGCCCGCCCAATCTCCTTCAGGTAAGCGTGTTCAGGTCCTGACCCTGGATAGTCCAACCCTGCCGAGACGGAGTGCGTAAGCCGTATCTGACCGTCGTCGGTTTGCAGCACGAGGCTGGCTGCGCCGTGCAGTATGCCGTACTCGCCCGCCACGAGGCTCGCGGAATGCTCGCCCGTTTCCAATCCATGCCCGCCTGCCTCTACGCCAATCAGCCGCACACCTTCATCTTCGATAAACGGGTAGAAGATGCCAATCGCGTTGCTGCCGCCGCCCACGCTGGCCACCACCGCGTCGGGCAGGCGTCCCGCATAAGCTTGTATCTGCTCGCGCGCCTCGCGCCCAATCACCGACTGAAAATCGCGCACCATCATCGGATACGGATGCGGTCCCACACACGAGCCGATGATGTAGTGCGTGGTGCGTACATTCGTCACCCAGTCTCGAATCGCCTCGCTGGTGGCGTCTTTGAGTGTGGCAGTGCCGCTTTCTACGGGGATTACTTTCGCGCCCAGCAGGTTCATGCGGAACACATTCAACGCTTGGCGGCGCATATCCTCCGCGCCCATGTACACCTCGCAGCTCAGCCCCAGCAGGGCGCATGCCGTTGCGGTTGCCACGCCGTGTTGTCCTGCGCCCGTCTCGGCGATGATGCGCTGCTTGCCCATCCGCTTCGCCAGCAGCGCCTGTCCCAGTGCATTGTTGATTTTATGCGCCCCCGTGTGGCACAGGTCTTCGCGCTTGATGTACACCTGCCTGCCCAGCGCCGCGCTCAGGTTCGCGGCGTAATAGAGCGGCGTCGGGCGTCCTGCGAAGGTAATCAAGTAGTAGTTCAGCTCGCGCTGGAAGTCGGCGTCGTTTTTGAAGTGCAGGTAGGCGTCAGTCAGCTCGTCGAGCGCAGGGATGAGCGTTTCGGGCACATAACGACCGCCATAGCGTCCGAAGTACCCCTTCTCGTCGGGCGCAGTGTATGCAGGCATAGCAGGAGTATACCCTTCAGGCTGCTGCGATGTGAGGTATATTTCTGCACGGGAGACTAAGCCATGCGCGGGATTGACTATGTAGTCGACGAACACGGGAAAAAGAAGGCGGTCGTGATTGACCTTGCCGAGTGGGGCGACTTGTGGGAAGATTTCTACGACGTCCTGATCTCGGAGTCGCGCAAGCATGAGCCGACGATTCCGTGGGAGCAGCTCAGGGCAG
>CAYYCA010000172.1:0-5182 GCA_964470265.1 uncultured Fimbriimonadales bacterium
TTTTCACGCTGGACTACGAGACGCTGGAGTACCGCCCGCGCATCGAGCCGAACTTGCCCATCGATACGAGCCTGAGCCGTGCGCCCTACGCCGAGCGGTTGCCTGCACTGTTGAACCTGCCCGACCCGTATGGCGCATTCTTCCGCGAGGCGTTCTTGATGCCCTTGGCGTACGGCGCAGACGTCATGCCCGACGTCGCCTACGACATTCCTTCACTGGACATAGCGATGCGGCTGGGCTACAACTGGGAGCTGGGCGTGTTCGAAACGTGGGACGCGCTGGGCGAGGTGGGGTGCGACGCGCTCGCGCAGCTGAACCTGCCGCAGGAGCCGTCCACCCTGCGCATGCTGCGCAACGCCGAGCTGAAAACCTTCTACACCACGCGCGGCGCGAGCCGCTACTACTTCGAGCCGCGCGACGAGCAGGGCGACTATGTGCCTTTCGTGACCCCGCCGTTCTTCATCAGCCTTGACCAACTCGCGGGCGGGGGCAAGGTGATTGCCGAGACGCCCGAATGCCGCGTGATTGACCTCGGCGACGATGTGGCGTGCGTGGAGTTCCGCACGAAAGCGAATGTGCTCACGCCCAGCCTGATGGAGTTCGTGGCGGAGTTTTTAGAAAAAGCCGAGCGCAACCATGTCGGCGTGGTGATTGGCAATCAGGGGCGGATGTTCTCTGCGGGCTTCAACCTGAACCTGTTTTTGGAGTATATCGCCAAGCAAGACTGGCAGGGCATGGAGCGCGGCTTGCAGTTGCTGCAGGGGCTGAGTCAGCGCATTCGGTACTGCGGCGTGCCCGTGGTGGCGGCGGTGCATGGTTACGCGCTGGGCGGCGGGCTGGAGGTGGTGCTGCCCTGCGTGCATGTGCATGCCCATGTGGATGCGGGGCTGGGCTTACCTGAAGCCGCCGTGGGGTTGATGCCCGCAGGCGGCGGCACGACACTGATGACCCGACGCGCCCTGCAAAACCTGCCCCCCGAAGCCGACCCTGTACCGCACCTGCGCCAGCCGTTCCTCACCCTCGCCTACGGCAAGCGGGGCAATAACGCCTTTGACGCCTACCAACTGGGCTTCCTGCGCGAGCGCGACATGCTCTGCTGGAACCTTGACCGTCTACTGTATGAGGCGAAACAGCATGTGCTGGCGCTCTCGCGCGCGGGCTATCGCCCGCCTGAGCCGACGCCAATCCTCGCTGTGGGCGTGAACGGCTACAGCCGCCTGATGATGGAAGTCCACTGGATGCACCAAGCAGGGCAAATCAGCGACCACGACCGCCTGATTGCCGAGAAAATCGCCTTCGTGATGACGGGCGGCGACCTGCGCGACGCGATGCCCATGCCCGAAGAGCATTTCCACGCCCTCGAACGGCAGGTATTCATCGAACTCTGCCAGACCGGGCAGAGCGTGGCGCGCATCCGTCGCATGCTGGAGACGGGCAAGCCGCTGAGTAATTGAATACACACATAAGCGAGAGAGGGCGCAGCTGCCCCTCTCTCGCTCTCAGACCATACTTAACAGCCCTCGCCGAAGGCGAACAGCACCTCCAGAAGGTCTGCGTCGTCTACAGTGCCGTCGCTGTTCACATCGGCCGGATTGAAAGCCCCTGTCGCACCGAAAGCAAACAGGACTTCCAGTAGATCTGAGTCGTCCACGCAGCCGTCCATATTCACATCGCCCACACTAAAGCCTGTGATTTGGATGTTGTCGACTGCGAGTATATTGCCATTGTTCCCTCCAGCACCGCCGCCCACAAAGAAACGGAACGCGCTGGGGTTTTGACGGTTGGGATTATTGAAGTTCACCAGATACCATAAAGGAAAGCTCGCTGTCGGTGCGACACGCGTCGCTGCTAACTGATTCGTCGTCAGGTCTTTGATGCCGACCTTAACCAGCACGCCATCATTCAAATCAAATGCCACGTAGCGTCGATACCAGCGGTTGATTTGAAGCCCGTGGAATGGGTTGGGCGGCGTGAAAAAGACAGTGTACTGCGTTACGCCCGGGTTATTGCCACTAGGATAGTTAGGGTCTGCGCTTGCAGTGACCCAAGCCGCCCGCCATCCATCGTTGATGTTGCCGTCTTGGGTCTCGCTCGTAGGCGTCACCCACTGGAACAAGTCAATGAAGAACTGAGTAGGCGCGGCGGCGGGCTGCAATGAAAACGAGCCAATGTTGTCGTAGTTGAAACCAAAGCTGGTATCGAAGCTTACATAGACATCGTAGCTGACGAGCCACCTCGTGCGCTGGCTGAAATCATAGTTGTACTGGGCGCGCGGGAAAAAGCCGTCTCGATTCTTGTAGCCAACGATGCACAGGTTGCCCCCATTTGGATTTTGGGCGATGCCACTACCGTAGGGGCGAACAAACCAGGGGTCAGAACTAGCGGGTGTGAACCATCCCTGCTGACCCCCTAAGGGGGTGTCCGGGACAAACCCATTCTCAAAGTTTTCGAAGTACGACTGCGCCTGCGTGCAAGCGCACAGCACTGCTGTCAGCGCAAATACCAAAACGCCTCTGCCTAATCGCATAGTGGTATACCTCCTTCATCAGAGAAGTAGAAGCGCTTCTATTATACCCCATTTTTGACAGTGTTAACGGCGCGACACTTCTGATAAGATGCGCTTTTACTCTTGATCAGGTCGAAACCGCCACGGGTAGCACCCGTCCGCCCAGAAGTACATCGGTCGCCCTTCGCTGGCGTATAGAGCGTACACATCGAATCGCCAGTCGGTGCGGGCGGGCGCGTTTTGCCTGCCCAGTGGATGCCAGCGCACAGAGCCGTCCACGTAGGCGAACACTGCGCCCCGCGAATGCAGCCACATCGTGCCTTCCACAGGATGCATGTAGCCGAAGTTGGTGTAATCGTCACCGTAAAAGTTTTCGCTGGTGATGGGCGTGGCACTACGCTGACGGCAGGGCCTGTAGATGCACGGCTCCGTTGGGCAGAACAGGTACGGGTTGGTAACAGCAAACCCTCGTAGGGCGGATTTGCCCCGCCCCTCCCACCACAAAATCACCTGCGTCGAACGCTCCACTTTCGCCATTGGATAGTGATGCAACAGCCCATTATAGGTGTAAGACACGGGCACAGGCTCTACGCGCGGGTTGGCATAATCACTCTCCACCCCTCCACCCTGCGCCAGTCGCTCGATTGCCGAAGGACAACGGTAAATTCCAAAGCTCTTGATGTACGGCGTGAGCGCGTTCGACCAGTGGGTTCGAAACGCTTGCATAAGGGGGGCGTTCTCAGGTATGCTCCGCCGCCAGTTGTAAGGTACCGGGTAAAAACCGTTGTAGTATGACTCACCGACGCGCCCCAACCCTGCAGGAAAAACTTCCTCATAGTCGTTGAGGTAGAGATGCACCGCCGCGTTTAACTGACGTAGGTTGCTTATGCAGACTGTCTGTCGCCCCTTCTCACGCGCCTCGGCGAAAACGGGGAACAGTATCGCCGCCAATACAGCGATGATCGCAATCACGACTAACAGTTCAATTAGTGTGAACCCTCGTGTACGCATAATCACGCCTCTTGTGACCTTAAATACCCCTGGAAGCGAGAAATTCCTGCAAAGAATGTATAAGAAAAGGAGGACAATCGGGGGATTGCCCTCCGAATAATGATGCATCGATCGATTAGTCTTCGTCGCCGTCCTCGCCCTGCACGCCGAAGTTGAACAGCACAATCAGCAGGTCGGCATCGTCCACTGTGCCATCCTCGTTCAGGTCGGATTTGTCAACCGCAGGATCCGAGGACACCGAGCCGCCGAAGTCGAACAGCACATTCAGCAGGTCGGCGTCGTCAATCACGAGGTCGCCATTCGTGTCGCCGTTCGGTAGGGTGACCGTACCCAGGTCCACTGTGCCCGATACGTTCACATTCGGGATGCGCACGCCCAGCCAGTGCTGGTCGGGCGAGAACGAAATGCCCGTGACGCAGAGACTCGTCGGGCAGTTCACGGACACGATTGTGGGCGAGTAAATGGGGCGCACCACCACATCGTAAACGCCAGCAGCAACCTCCGGCGTGTCGATGGGGAAGTTCGGTCCCGCCGCTGTCGGCTGGCTAAAGCGCGCCACACGCTGCTTTGTGCCCGGACGGTAGAAGATGACCTCCACATTCGTGGGCGGGGACGGGCTGCCCACATCCGCCGTGACCGCCGTGCCAATCACCTTGCCCGGCTGTGCAGCAGAGTTGCGGAAGCCCAATACGCCGTGATAGAGTGCGGGACCGTGCCCCTGCGCGTCCTTGAACGGCAAGTCCGCGTTCAGGATGCGCTCGCACGGGAAGGTCGCGGGGTTGTAGCGGAACCGCTGCCACGACGCAGGCAAGATACCACTGCCCGTAGAGCGGGGGCTGTAGTAAAGGTTGTTCTGCGGGTTCCTGAGCTTCGGGCCGCCTGGCGCGCCCATGCCCAGCGCGATGTACGAGTCAAACGGGCCTGCGTTGCCGAAGTCCTCATCGCCCACGATGATTGCGAAGTAGAGACTGGGTCGGAGCGTCACGCTCTGTCCCAGCGACGTGGTGCGCAGGTAGGTGAAGTTGGTCGTGCCGCCATAGTAAGTACGGATTGCCACATCATCAGGGAGAGAGGGAGGGTCGCCTGGATACGGCTCGAAGTCGCCCGCGAACTTGATGTCGCTCAGGTTTGGCTGCGGACCGTTCGCGGTATTCTGCGCGCCGGTAATCCAGATGCGCAGATTGGGCGCGCCCGTTGTGAGACCCGGCATATAGGCATATCGAGTCGAAGGTCATCGGCGCGTGGATTCGGAAGGGCAGCGTCGTCCAGTGGGCGGCGTTGCCTGCGGGGTTGCCTCCGCTAATATCACCCGAAATAAAGAACAAGTAGTTCGCGGTGAGGGTCAGGGTGTCTGGGGGGCAGGTGCCGCCCACCGTGTACCAGGCGTTCGCAGGGTTGCCTGCGAAGTAGACGAACGGGTTCTGTGCGACTGCGAATCGGGTCGCCACCACCGCCAAAAGCAAAGCCCCAAGTGCTAATCGAGTATACTGCATAACTCGCCTCCTTTGCTGTACCTACACATGTTTGCATAGTGTGGGTGGTGAGAGACTATAAGAACATAGGACGTGGGCGCAAAGAAGGGCAAACATACGCTTTTAGGCAGACGGCTAATGGGGTTTGAATAAATAGTTGACCATTTCAACCACCTCCCGTGAATGCCTCACC
>CAYYCA010000173.1:0-5181 GCA_964470265.1 uncultured Fimbriimonadales bacterium
ACCAACTGAGGTTTCAAGTAGTCCAAATCGTCGGCGGGACGCCGACGCTACGCGAGGCGCGTTCGTAGCGTCGGCGTCCCGCCGACGATTTGGACTACTTGAACTCTCGATCGGTATAACACTCTTGTCAAGAGGTTGGGAAGGAGGAGAGGGCAGCGGAAGCGCTCACTGCTGCAGCGTTGGGTATAATCCCCTCTTGGAGGAACACGCCTTGCGGTACATTCCGAGCATCGGCATGGAAGTCCACGCGCAGCTCTTAACGGAGAGCAAGATGTTCTGCGCGTGCCCCACGCGCTTTGGCGACCTGCCCAACACGAATGTGTGCCCTATCTGTCTGGGTATGCCGGGCGTGTTGCCTGTGCCCAACAAAAAAGCTGTGGAGCATGTGATTCGCACAGCGCTCGCGCTCAACTGCCAGATTGCCCCGCTCACGATGTTCTACCGCAAGAACTACTTCTACCCCGACCTGCCCAAAGGCTACCAGATTTCCCAATACGGCGAAATTCACCCCATCGGCACGCGCGGCTACCTGGAAATTGAGGTCGGGGGCGAGCGGTTCCCCGTGCGCATCCGCCGCGTGCATCTGGAAGAGGACACGGGCAAGCTGTTCCACTACCTGCCGGGCGAGAGCGAGGTGGACTTCAACCGCGCGGGCGCGCCCCTGATGGAAATTGTGACCGACTTCCCGCCTGACATCCACTCCGCTGAAGCCGCCAAAGAGTACCTCGTGCAGCTCCGCGCCGTGTTGACTTACTTGGGCGTGTGCGATGGCAAGATGGAGGAAGGCTCCCTGCGCTGCGAACCGAACATCAGCGTCGCTCCCGAAGGCAGCGAACGACTCGGTGTGAAAACCGAACTCAAGAACCTCAACTCGTTCCGCTCCGTCGTGCGCGGCATCGAGTTCGAGGTGGAGCGGCAAATCAAAATCCTGCAAGCGGGCGGGCAGGTGGTGCAAGAGACGCGCGGCTGGAGCGAGGAAGGCTCCTACAGCTTTCCCATGCGCACCAAAGAATTCGAGCAAGACTATCGCTACTTTCCCGAACCCGACATCGTGCCGATTCAGATTACTGAAGAGTGGCTGGAGCAGCTGCGGGCGACGATTCCCGAACTGCCTCTGCAAAAAGCCGACCGCTACCGCAAACAGTACGGGCTGGGCGATGTCGAAACGCGCATCCTGACCGCCGACATCGACACGGCGACCTACTTCGAGCGGTGTGTGGAACTGGGCGTGGAGCCGAAAACCGCCAGCAATTGGATTACGGTGGAGCTGCAGGCGCGGCTGAACGAGACGAACACCGCGATTCGCGACTCCAAACTCCAGCCGGCGCACTTAGCCGACCTGATTGACCTGCTGCAGAAAAATGTGATTTCAGGGCGTATCGCGAAGGAGTTGTTTGATGAAGTGTTCCAGACGGGCGAGATGCCCTCGAAAATCGTGCAGGAGCGCGGGCTGGTACAGATCTCGGATGAGGATGCCCTGCGCGCCGCCGTCCGCAAAGTGATTGCCGACAACCCCGATGTGGTCGCAAAGTATCGCGCGGGCAAGACCAGCGTGCTGGGCTTTCTGGTGGGGCAACTGATGCGCGAGACGCAGGGGCGCGCGAACCCGCAACGCGCTCAGGAACTCCTGCGCGAGGAGCTGGGGTAGGTTGATTATGGGTACGCGACGGTTTTTGCGGTACGGCGTCAGCCTCGTGATGATTGCGCTGGGCGTCGGGATTATCTATTACGAATATTTTCTCTACCAGCGTCCAGAGGGGCTGTTGCTGGGCGGGTTGCTCATCCTCTGGGCGTTTGTGCGAATCTGGGCGTTCCGCTACTTTGTGGAGCGTCGAACCCGCTGAAACGACGAGGTTGATAGCGATGGGGCTAAAACTGTTCGGCTGGAAGAAAACGAAGCAGCAGGCGCAGGAGGCAGCACCGCCGAAACGCTTGCTCATACCGTTCAGTAATACGCATGATGACCGGGAGGCGTTGCGCTTTGCATGCGAGATGGCGCAGGTGTTCGATGCCCATCTGACGGTGCTGTGCCTGGTAGAGACGCCGCGCTCGGTCGGGCTGGAGAGTTGTCCCGCCACACGCCTGCAGGAAGGCGAGTTCGCCGCTGCCGCCGCGCGCGAAATCGCCGAAGAAATCGGCGTCGGCGAGTATGAGACCGTAATCCGCCCTGCGCACCACTGCGGCTACGCCATCGTGAACGCCGCGGAGGAGTTCCAGACCGATTTGCTGTTTATCACGGCGCGCTATCGAAACGGGCGCGTGCGTCGCGTGCTGGACGACACGGTTGAAGTCGTATTGCGTAAGGCGCGCTGTCAGGTCTGGCTCTATGGCGCGCCCCAGGAGGTGGATTGACGATGCGAATTGTGATTATGGGTTGTGGACGCACTGGCTCCACGCTGGCGTTGTTGATGAGCTGCGCAGGGCATCAGGTCACGGTTATTGAGAAATCTCAGGACGCCTTGCTCCGACTCGGCAAGCGCCACAACTGCAATGTGGTGGTGGGCGACGGGCTGGACGAGGACACTTTGCGCCGCGCGGAGGTGGATAAAGCGGACGCCTTCATCGCCTGCACGAACGGCGACAACACGAACCTGATGGTGGTGCAGATGGCGCGGGAGCTGTTCGGCGTGCAACGCATCGCAGCGAAAGTGAACGACCCCGTTCGGGCGGAAGCCTATCGGGAGTACGGCATTTTCACCGTGACCAGCGGCTCGCTGCTGGCGGGCTACCTGCGCGACTGGCTGCTGGGCAACCCGACGCGCAATATCGAGGAATACAATCAGTTCTATCCCGAACTGCGACAGCTGCTGGAGGATTGAGGTGAGGCGTATCGCAGGGCTGTTGTACGCCTGCATCCTGCTTTACGGGTGTCGTAGTAGCGACGCGCCCCCCACCGAGCCGTTCCAGTTCCCGATGGCGATTGCGATTCAGGGCAAGCGCAACGACTTCTGGGACGCCGTGTTGCGCGGGATGGAGAGTCGGCTCGAGCTACCAGGCGTGAAGCTGGAGACAGCGTTTTTCTCCGCCGACGAACGCGAAACGATAGCCCAACGATTGAAGGAAGGCGATTGGCGTGGTGTGGCGTTATGCCTTCCGAACGACGAGTGGGCAAAGCAAACAGTCGAGCAAACGATACAAGCGGGCGCGCCCGTAGTGCTAATGGGCGCCGACCTGCCTGATACGGCGCGTCTTGGCTATGTGGGAACCTACTACTACGACGCGGGACGACGCGCGGGGGCATGGTACGCACGGCGCGTCCCATCAGGCGAAATCGTGGTGGTTGCGGGGCATCCTGTGCCGCGCGCCGTCTCAGAATTCTGGGAGGGATTCCGACACGGGCTGCTGTTCAATCGGCGCGTGCGCGCGCGGCTCATCCCCCTCGCCGACAGCCGAAACGCGCCTTCAGTGATTCAGAAACTGGCAGCGGAGGGACGGATTAAGGGTATCTTTCTGATGGGCGCGGAAGTCGCACAGCAGGGAATCGGCGTCGCGCGTCTAACGAATGTGGGCGTCCTCAGCTGGCGTGAGTCGGCGAAAGACTGGTATCGGGCGCGCCAGATTGATTTGCTTATTCTGGAGCGTCCTGAAGAGATAGGCGTTCGCGTAGCCAACCTGCTGCGCAACCTCAGTCTTGGGCGCGGCGCGGATCGGCAAATCGTCTATGTGCCGTATGAATGGCTGGCACGCTGAGACGCAAAACTCGCAATTGTGCCGTGACGGACTATGAGACAACTGGCGTATACTATTATAAAGAAAGGACAGGCGGAGGCGTGGCGTTGAATCCGAAGGCGCTGCATGTGCTGGAGAACGCCGTCGCTGTCGTTTCAGCGAGCGCGTCGCGCTGGAAGGGGGAGCGCGAGCCGTTCATGCGAACCATACACCATCTCGTACAGCCGATTCGCGTATGGGTCAACCCTGACCATACCGTCGAGACGGCTCTGGTGCTGTTGCGGGGGCATCGTCTGCGTGGGTTGCCCGTGTTTGAAGGCGGGCGCGTACTGGGCATCGTGGAACCCGAACAGATGCTCAACGTCCCACCAGAGACCCCTGTGCGCGAGGTGATGACCACTGAGCTGATGGTCGCCACGCCGCAGACGCCGTTGCGCGCCGTCGCCGAGTGGCTCCAGCAACACCGTCAGACCATCATGCCCGTGATGGAAGGCGACCGGCTCGTCGGGTTGATTACGATTTTCGACCTGCTCTCCGAAATCGGGCGCAGCTATGACCCCATGACAGGACTGCCGTGGTCCGATTACCTGCGTGAGTGGAGCATCGAGCAGCTTTCCCAAGGCAATGAGATTACGATTATCTTTTTCGATCTGGACAACTTCGGCGTGTTTAATAAACGCTATGGGCATGTGGTGGGTGACGAGGTGCTGCGGCGCGTGGCGCAGATTCTGCTCGCGGAAATTGACCCCCAGACGGATGTGGTATGTCGCTGGGGCGGCGACGAATTTGCCATTGCGACCCTGCGTCGGCGCGAGGAGGCAGGGCTGCTCGCCCATCATTTGAGCCGCCAGATTGCCAACATTCACCTGCCCGAAGTTGATGTCCCCATCTCGGTCTCCTATGGGTATCAGGGCGGTAAGCGCACGCGCGAACGGGAACAGGTGCATTACGCCGCCACCGTCGATAATCTGGTCAACCTTGCCAGTCAGGAGTGTCTGATGATGAAGGGGGTGTCTTTGCGCGCGGCGCAGGGCGGGCAGTTGCAGTTGCCCATTCAGGCAGTCATCGAGACGCCGCCCACCGAAAAACGCATCAAAATCCAGAGCGTCTCCTACGAGCGCGAGGGGCGTCGCGCGAAGGCGCGGGTCTATTTGCAGGTGGGGAATCGCGTGCTGGAAGGTGCGTCGGAAGGTGAGGCGCAGTCCCATCGCCTGATTGCGGAAGCGACGCTCAACGCGCTCAAGCCACTGACCCCCTCCTCGGTGCAGGTCAGCCTGCTTCAGGTTCTCGAGAGCGTGGGCGACGCAGGGCATGCGATTATCAGCGCGATTATCCTCTGGGAAAACGGCGAGCATCGTCAGGAACTGGTGGGCAGCGCGCTGTTGCGCGAAGATCCCAATCGCGCCGTCGCCGCCGCCGTGCTGGACGCCCTCAACCGCCCCCTCGGGCGTATGCTGGAGAATCTATAAGCGCGTGGCTTGGGCGTCCCCGCCCAAGCAAAGTTTTTGAGCG
>CAYYCA010000174.1:0-5145 GCA_964470265.1 uncultured Fimbriimonadales bacterium
CTGGAGGCTATGATGATGAAAGGCAGACGCTTCTGGAGCGGCTTGACAGCGTTTGCGCTTGCCTGCACGCTTGGCTGGACGCAAGCGCGTGTAGAATGGCTGCTGCCCACGCTGCAGCCCTACTCACTGGCAGTGAACGACACGGGCACACACTGCGCCGTGACGATGGGCTATGGCGCGCTGGGCTGGATGAACCTGACCACAGGCGCAATCGAACGGCTTTTTATAGAGCCAAGACGCATCGAACGCGCCGATGTGTGGGGCGACCTGCTGGCTTATGTGGTGGGCGACCAGATTACTTTGCGCCAACTCTCCACGGGCGCAGTGATCCGCCGCTGGCAGGCGCGCGGGGGTGTGAACGATTTGCGTTTCTCACCCGATGGACAATTGATTGGCGCGGCGTGTCGCGATTTTCGTGTGCGTATCTGGCGCGTGAGCGACGGCGCACTGCGATTCACGCTAAACCACGCCTATAGCCCCATACGCCTCGCCTTCTCTATGAATGGGCAGTGGATGGCAACAGCGGACGACTTCGGGCGTGTGCTGTTGTGGAACCGTGCTACAGGCGCGCTGATTGGCGGGCGGCGGTATCACTCGGTTCCTGTGATGGGTGTGGCGTTTTCGCCCGATAACCGCTGGCTGGTCTCGGCGTCGCGCTATCCCGAAACGGGGCTGAACTTGGTGGATTTGGTCGGCAACGCGCAGGCATGGATTTATTCCGCAGGCGACGACCCCACCAGCGTTGAGTTCGCCCCCGACAGCACGCAGATGTTCATCGGTACGACGCAGGGGCGAATAGGGCGCTGGACGACGGCGGGCGCGCCGCTTAGCCCGCTGGTCGCCCACACCTATGTCCACGCGCTGGACCGGGCGGGAACGCGGCTCGTTTCGGGAAGCTATCTGTTCCGCTTGAGCGTGGATCCGTTTGCCGAGCCTGTGCGTTCCTACCCAGGCGCGGTGCAGGTATGGGACACGAACACTGGGGCGTTGCTGGCGACGCACTACGGCAGTACGATTCGCCCGATGAGCCTTGCGGTGCTGCCTGATGGAACGCGCATCGCCGTGGGCGACCGTTACGGAAAAATCCGCTGGTACAACGCCAACACGGGCGCGCTGATGGGCGAGTGGCAGGCGCATAGCATAGCAATCGGCTCGCTGGCCGTCTCGCCCGACGGGACGCGCTTGGTGTCGGGCGCGGACGACGGAACCGTGCGCGTGTGGGACACGGCGACCAACGCGCTGATTCACGACCTGCAGGTACCGGGCGAGACGGGGCGCATGAGCCGAGTTGTCGTCTCACGCAACGGGGCGTACTTCGCCGCGCTGAGCTATCGCAACGGGCAAGTGCCTGTGTGGGATATGCAAACAGGCGCACTGGTCAACACGCTGAACTTTGGCGACCGCGAGCGTGGCGCGCCGATGGACCTCGACTTCACGCCCGATAGCACAGGCATCGCGGCGGCTGGCACGGGCAACACGCTGAAAATCGCCGATATCGTGTCGGGCGAAATTGTGCAAGAGATTGAACTGGAAGGCGAGGACAGCTTCGCCGTACGCTACTCGCCCGACGGGCAGTATCTGGCAGTGGGAACCTACTCGGGCTTTGCGGGCGTGTACTTATGGGATGTTCAGGCGGGCGCGTTTGTGAAGCGTCTGATTGGGCTGGGCTTTGATGAGGTTGCCTTCACGCCCGACGGTCAGGCGATTATCGCGCGCGACCCGTACACTGTGCGTTACTGGCGTTGGCGCGAGATGCCTGACGAGTCGAACATCGATGAACACACGAGCACTTTGCTGCAGATATCTGAGTTTGCTGAGCGTGCGCAGATGGGCGTCAGCCCCGACGGGCGGCGGTTTTATATGGCGTATGAGTCGCAGGGCATCGGCGCGTGGCGGTTGCCGATTCGGGCAGATGTGAACGGCGACGGCTGCGTGGACGACGCGGATTTGCTAACGGTGCTGTTCAACTTCGGCGCGACGGGACAGAACGCCGCCGATGTGAACCGCGACGGCACGGTTGATGATGCGGATTTGCTGGAGGTATTGTTCAACTTCGGACAGGGCTGCTGAGGAGGTAAATGCGATGCGAACGAAAGCGAGTCTTTTAGGGCTTTTGAGCGTGTTATGGTGCTGGAGCGCGGCGCAGACGCCCCAGCTGCGCCAAGTTTCGATAGGTCAAAACTCTATTGCGCTGGACATCAGCGCAGATGGGCAGTATGTGGTGGGCGGTACACTGATTGAGAGCGCGCCGCGCCCGTTTTTGTGGACGCCGAGTGGGGGCGAGCGCGTGTTGCCCTTGCCTGCAGGGGCGCACTACGCGATGGCGCGAGGCGTCTCGAACGATGGCAGCGTCATCGCGGGCGAGGCGTACTTCCAGAGCCCGTCTTATCGTATTTTGCCTGTAGTGTGGCGTGCGCCGAACTATCAGCCGCAGCTGCTGAATGTGCCCGACGGTGCAGGCAATTACTATATTGCAGGCGTCTCGGGCGATGGGCGCATCATTGCGGCCACTCGGTTGGGCGCGAACTTGGAAGAGATGGTCTACTGGCAGGATGGCGTCTACCATCGCGTGGACAGCGGGCGTTTCCGCGCGATTTCGCGCTGCGGCAATTATATCGTCGGGAACCGCGGCTCGGTCCCTGTCCGCTGGGTGCGCTCCTTGAACCGATTCGATGTGCTGACCGATAGCCGTGACGCCTGGTATCCGTTCGCCGTCGCTTCAGGCGGCAGCCCCATCGTGGGCTTTGGCGGGTTCTTCGGCTACAAGGGTATCTATTGGGATCCGTGTGGCGTGATTTCGCTGGGCGACTTCAACGGGCAGTCGGTTGAACTGTACGCGATTAGCGACGACGGGCGCACAGCGGTCGGCTGGTTGCGCGGGCAACCCGCCATCCGCTGGAAACGCGAACGCGGCTTTCTGGACGGCTACGAGAACCTGAATGTGACCTTTGCAGGACTGCTGCAGGGTAGAACCTTGCGCAGCGCCCACGCCATCTCCGCCGACGGACGCTACATCGCAGGCTCGATGTGGGTTGGGGCTGTCTACTTCGCGTTCTGGCTGGATACCGCAGGACTATAAGGAGGGCAACCATGCGATTTTGGATAGCACTGGGATTGACAAGTATTGGGTTTTGGAGCTATGCGCAGCAGTTGACGCTGTTGCCGCAGCCCGACGATGTGTTTGAATGCACGCCTGTGGCGATTTCGCGCAACAATCAGGTCATCATCGGCTCGTGTCGGGGGCGGTTTACCTCGTTTGGGATTTACTGGCGCGATGGGCAGTGGTATCAGCTGCCTGATTTTCCGCGTGCGGTCTCTGCCGATGGGAGTCGTATCGCCATCGGTGGGGGCTACTGGGAAAACGGCAACTGGGTACGGATTTACCCGCAAAATCTCAATCGCGCGGTTGCGCCCGCCTCGATGACGCCCGATGGGCGCGTGATTATCGGACGCATTCAGGGGAATGGGGGCGTACTTATGTTTCGCTGGGAGGAAGGCGTCGGGCTGGAGTTGCACCGGCAGCTCGATCAGCCGCGCTGGGTTCGCCCCGACGGACAGCGCATCTACGCGGCACGCTATATTGGCACGGGCGAGAACTTGTGGAGCGCCGTCTACGCCGACGATTTGTGTTCCTACGAGACGCTGGTGGAGTACGGCGCGCCGTTCGGCGATTTGGTCGCGGTGTCGGACGATGAGCGTTATCTTCTGCTCAGGGAATCGGCAGGCGGCTGGCTGTGGGATCGTGCGGAGAATGTCGCTTACTTTATGGAGGTACCGCCCGGCGCGATGCGCACATTTCCACAAGCGATGGCGCAAGACGGAACTACCTACGGAAGTATGAATCTTTCACTCACGCGCGCCCACGCCTTCCGCTGGACGAAAAACGAGGGCACACGCGACCTGAACGAGTTGTATGCTTGCGTGCTGCCTGACGGATGGTTCTTCTTGACCGTGAACGCCGTGTCGCACGATGGGCGATACGTCTTGGGCATCCTGCAACGGCAATCCGATAGTGCGCGACGCACTTTCGTGTTAGATACCGCCCCCGCCCTGCAAGGCGATGTGAACCGCGACGGCTGCGTCGATGACGCCGACCTGCTGACGGTATTGTTCAACTTTGGTGCAACAGGCAGCGGGCTGAACGCCGATGTGAACTGCGACGGCGTGGTAGACGACGCCGACCTGCTCATCGTGCTGTTCAACTTCGGCGCGGGGTGTGGCTAAATGACGCGCTTATCGTGGGTATAATCAGCGACATGCCCACGATAAGCGTCCACATCGACGAGGCGGATTGGGAAGCGATTAAGTTCTACGCGGCGCAAGAGCAAATGACGCCTGAGCAGTTCATTCAAAACGCGCTTCGCAGCCGTTTGGGGGGCGTATCCTCCGATGCAGCCGACTGGATGCACGCGTCGCTTCCTGAACATCTCGCCGCCTTACCGCGTGGGAGCGTCCAGCGTGTGTTGACGACGCTAGAATGGTTGAACCAGAAAATTCCGCTGAATGAACCTCCACTCTCGCGTGAGGCTATAGATGCCTATCTTCAAGCAGAGCGCGACTCGTGGGATAATCAGGTCGAGGAGTAGATTGGGTGCAAAGGGCATATCTTGACTCCAATATCATTATTTACCTTGTTCAGGGAGCATCCAACGCGCCCCAGATACAAGCTTACCTGCAAAGTCATGGCGATCTGGTTCTATGTTCCAGTAATCTGGCGTTGACGGAATGCCTTGTGTTGCCTTTGAGACAGGCTAATCTGCCTCTTCGTCGGCGTTTCTTTGGCTTTTTTCAATCACTGGAGCTAATCCCGGCGCGCCGTCAAGTTTTTCTACGCGCGGCGCGCATCCGCGCAGAAATACGCCTGCGCACGCCAGATGCACTACATCTTGCTTTCGCAAGCCAAGGTCGCTGTGAACAGTTTCTTACAGGCGATGTCGAAATAGCCCAACGATGGACACAGTGGGGTAGTCGCTATCCATATCCCTCGCCAGGTAGTCGTGTGTTAGGGTATAATTGCTGTCCAAGCCGGAGTGGCGGAACGGGTAGACGCGCCGGTCTCAAAAATCGGTCTGGGGCGACTCAGGTGTGGGTTCGAGTCCCACCTCCGGCACCAGTTTTGTAGCACGGGCGTCCCCGCCCGTGCAG
>CAYYCA010000175.1:0-5136 GCA_964470265.1 uncultured Fimbriimonadales bacterium
CTGTGGAAACTGCCCGTGATTTATATCGTAGAAAACAACAAATACGCGATGGGCACGCCCGTTGAACTCCACTCGGCGGTTCCCAACCTCGCCCAGCGCGCCAGCGTGTACGGATTCCCCACCAAGCAGATTGACGGCATGGATCTGTTCAATGTGCTGGACGAGGCGAAGACGATTATCGACCATGTGCGTGAGAAGCAGGAGCCGTACTTTGTGGAGGCGATTGTCTATCGCTTTGTGGGGCACGGCGCGGCGGACATCACCGATCCTGGCTCCTATCGCACGCGCGAAGAGGTGGAGGAGTGGCGCAAGCGCGACCCGCTGACGAACCTGCAGAACTACCTGCTGACGCACAATCTGGCGACGGAAGCCGATTTGAAGGTGTGGGACGAGCAGGCGCGGGCGCGCGTGGCGGAAGCCGCGAAGTTCGCCGACGAAAGCCCCGACCCCGACCCCAGCGAGCTGTATCAGCATGTGCTGGTCGAGTGAGCAATCGCTCACTCAGGGATGAGCAGGCTCTTCGCTGTTTTGCGCTGTTCCATCGCCTGAAAGGCGGCGCGCCAGGCTTCCAGCGGGAAGACGCGCCGCATCGGGGCGAGGCGCAACCGACCCGCGCCCATCAGAGTCAACACGCGCTCCCAGGTCGCCCAGCTGTGGCTGAAGGTTCCCTGCAAGCGAAGGTTCTTGCCCACCAGCGGGTCTAAACTGAAGCCGAGCGGCTCGGGCCCCCAGCCGACTTTGGTAATCTGTCCGTCGGGGCGCGTGATGCGCAGGCACGGCTCTAGCACGGCGGACGCACCGACGGCGTCGATGACCAGATCCGCGCCCAGCCCGTCGCCTTCGCGTCGGATGACTGCCTCGATATCATCAGTATCAGCGTAGAGAATCTGGTCTGCGCCGACGGCTTCGGCGATGCGCAGCCGCTCGCCGTCCGTACTCAGCCCCACCAGAATCGCCTTGCGCGGGCTGAACAGCTTCGCCATTTGTAAACAGAGCAAACCGATGGGGCCACTGCCGAACACAACTACTAAATCGCCCGGCTTGGGGTCGGAACACTCAATCACGGCGTGCGCAGCGACGCAACAGGGTTCGGTCATCGCCGCGTCTTCGAAGCTGAGGCTGTCGGGGATGCGATGCAGGATTCGGGCGGGGACGCGCACATAGCGGGTCATCGCGCCGTTCACGCCGTAGCCGAAGCCGAGCCGATGGGGGCAAAGGTTGTAGCGTCCTGTACGGCAGTAGGCGCAGGTCGCACAAATCACGGCGGCGGTCTCGCACGCGACGCGGTCGCCCACCTGCCAGCCCTGCACCCCCTCGCCCACCGCCTCGATTACGCCCGCAAACTCATGCCCCAGCACAACGGGGACATTCACTTTCCACGACTGCGTGCCGTGATACTGGTGCAAATCCGAACCGCACACGCCCACCGCCCGCACGCGCACTAACACCTCGCCCGCGCGCGGCGTCGGCTCGGCAATCTCGCGCAGCTCTACACTGCACGGCTCCAGCGCGTAATGCACCACCGCTTTCATCTGGAGCGAGAGTATACCCTCACTTTTTCAGTTTATCCCGCAACGCCAGCAGCTTCTTCGCAAAGCGCGGGATGGCTTGCGCGGGCGGGTCGGTGTATTCGTACTCAATCGCCACATAGCCCCGATAGCCCGCCGCCTTGAGAATCCGAAAAATGCGCTCGTAGTCCAGCTCGAAAAACTCGTCTTTCGTGTTGCGCGAGTGGGTCTTGGCGTGGACGCTCACGGCGTAGGGCGCGAGTTTCTCGATCATTTCGTAGTGGTTCTCGCGAGTGTTCGCGCCGTCCAGCAGAATGCCGAAGTAGTCGCTTTTGAGGTCGCGTACATAGCGCAGGGTGCGCTCGGCGTCGGCGGTCAACCCCCAGTGGGTCTCCAGCGCCAGCACGACGCCCTGCGCTTCGGCGTAGGGCAGAAGCTGCTCGATGCACTCGCGCGACCAGTCGTAGGCTTGGCGTTCTGGCACGCCCGGCGGGATGCCCCGGTCGGCGAAGATACGCAGCATCGGCGCGCCCAGCGCAACGGCGATATCGACCCACTGTTTCACGCTCTCCACTTCGGCTTTGCGGGCGTCGGGGTCGGGCTGCGTGAAGTGGTTGCGCGTGGCTGTTCCTGCAATTGCCAGCCCGTACCGAAAACACTCGCGCTTGAGGGCGTTCAGCGTGCTGCGGTTCGTGTCGGGGAAGTAATAGCCCGTGAGTTCGACGCCGTCCAGCCCCATCTCGGCGCAGAGCCGAATGAAATCCGAGAGGCTCATCTCGCGTTTGGTCAGAGCCTCTCGGAAGGAGTACGCGGCGCAGCTGATGCGCATCGCTTAGTCTCCTTGCGCGCCGAAGTTGAACAATACAATCAGCAGGTCGGCGTCGTCCACCACGCCGTCGCCGTTCAGGTCGACGGGCTGAGTGGTGTTGGTTCCGAAGTTGAACAGCACTTCCAGCAGGTCGGCGTCGTCGATGACATTATCGCCGTTCACATCGCCGAGCGTCAGGCTGAAGTTGAGCGTGGTTGCGCCCAGCAGGCGGCGCAGTCCAGGGATATTGCGGGCGAGGCAGCGCGGCGCGGTGATGCGCAGCCCGTCGTACAAGCCCGGCGTCACCGCAATCGAGTAAGTAGAACCAGCGTTCATGTTCCCCGTATGCGTGGCGGCGACGCTGCCCGTGTAGGGGTCGTACTGGCGAATCGTGAGTGTAATCTGATTGGTGTTGCCTGCGAATCCCGAAATAGCGACTGTACCCTGTAGGTTCGTGGGGCGGTTCGGGGTGGAGAGGTACACCTCGTAGCTGCTGCCCGAACTGTTGGGAATTGCCCACAGCACCTGCTCGGCGCTGTTGTGCGCGAGGTAAACCGCGTCGGCGTTGCGGCTGCCGACCGCTTCCTGAACGAGATTCGTACTGCTGTTATTCGTCCAGTTGTAGTGGAACAGGTGCGCCTTGTCGTTCGTGGTGCTGTGTTTGCCGAACCAGAAGGCGTTGCCATTAGAGAACACAGCGACGCCGTAGCCCTCGCGCACGCCCGTTGTGCTGCCGCCGCCGAAGCGCAGCTGGCTCAGGTTGCGGGTGACGCCTGGGCGAGTGACGAAGACATCGTAGTTGTTCGTGTTCGCGCCGATGCCGTTCCACAGCACTGATACGCCTTCCACATCGATGGGGTAGCTGTCGCGATTGGTACCCAAAGTCGACTGGCTCATATTCACCGTACCGCCGCCGCCCACAGTGGTCACAAACGAGTCATAAAACTGGCTGGTAGAGGAGGAACGCCCTGTCCAGATGACATTTGTCCCGCTTACATCGTAGGCGACGGCGTCGCGCGGGTTCGTGATGTTCCCGCCGCCAATCACTGGGAAGCTAACATTCGTGCTGTTGAAGAACACATCGTTGTAGTCGCCGTTGGCGGAGCCTGCGCCGTACCAGACAGCGTCGTTATTGCTGTTGAGGGCAACCGCGATGGCGAAACGATTGTTCCCCAGCACTGGCTGTGACAAGTTCGTCGTCGTTTGGTTGCTCAGGTTCGTGCGGAACACATCGCGATTCACGCCCAGGTTCGCGCCTGCGCCGTCCCACAGCAGCTGGTCATTCGCGTTCAGCGCGGCGGGGATGGCGTCGCGGCTGGAGCCTAAAATCGTTGCGGTCAGGTTCGTCGAGCCGCGAAAGATGTCGACCTGATTGCCGTTGGCGGAGCCAGAACCGTACCAGATGGGCTGCCCTGCGGAGGTGAACTTGAAGCCGAACGCGATACGCCCCGCGCCCAACACGGAGGCGGTGATATTCGTCGTCTCCACAAACACATCGGTATTGCCCGCGCCGAGCGCGCTGCCGCTGCCTTCCCACATCAAGCCCGCCGCCGAGTGATAGTCAATCGGGTTGGCGATGCGGTTCGAGCCGAGAATCGAGGCGGTGAAGTTATCGTTGCCCGTGATTTTGAACACATCGAGGTTGCCCGTGATGGCTTCCGCCGACCAGAAGGGCAACCCGCTCTCGGTCAAAATGCCTGTACCTATCTCTGTAAAGTTTTCTCCCAGCTTCTGATGGATGAACGCCTGCCCATAGACGCCAATCGTCAAAGTCAATACGCCCAAAACTCCGCTAATTGTTCGCATAATGGGAACTCCTTTCGGGGGCGCGCCCCAAGCCATATTATAGCACATTTTCACGGACGCCGACAGGGTATCCTTAGAAACGGTATGGAGAGCGCGTTGCAGGAGCGGGAGGCGGCGTTGCAGGAGGCGCGGATACTGGGCGTGCGCGTGCATCGCGTGCGGATGGCGGAGGCGTTGCAACGGATTGAGCAGTTGATTTCGCTGCGGGAACCGAGTCTGGTGATTACCGCCGATGCGAACGCCGTTCTGATTGCGCTGGAAGACGCCGAGTTTCGCGCGTTGCTGGAGACCGCGCCGCTGGTCACGGCGGACGGCGCAGGATTGCTCTGGGCAGGGCGTCGGCTGAAGCAACCGTTCCCGGAGCGCGTGTCGGGCGTGGATTTAGTCGAGCAGCTCACGCGCCTGAGCCACGAAAAGGGTTATCGGCTCTACTTTCTGGGCGCGGCGCCAGGCGTGGCGGAGCAGGCGGCGCACAATCTGCTTATGAAATACCCCAACGCGCAGATTGTGGGCGTGCAGCACGGCTATTTTCAAACTTCTGATGAACCTGCGGTTATCGCGCAAATCGCCGCCGCGCGCCCCGATGTGCTGTTGATTGGGATGGGCATGCCGCGTCAGGAGAAGTGGGCGTGGGCGCACCGAGACGCGCTGGGCGCGCCCGTGATGATTGGCGTTGGCGGCAGCTTCGATGTGTATGCAGGCGTGGTCAAACGCGCCCCCCGCTGGATGCAGCGCACAGGCTGTGAGTGGCTCTGGCGGCTGATTCAGGACCCGCGCAAGATTAAAAAGGTGCGCAACCTGCCCCGATTCGCATGGCGGGTCTGGCGCGCGCCTGTGCGGTAAGCAATTCCCAAAAGACTCGTATGCCTATCGAGGACGCGCTCGGTGCGAGGGTATTCCTGCCGTCGTGGATGCGTGGTACATCAGTTCGTGCGCGACGGCGGAAATGCGTCAGAGCGTGTATATGAAGTGACGCTTGAATTGTTTGTGACGACTGAGCTTGCCGCGCAAGAA
>CAYYCA010000176.1:0-5110 GCA_964470265.1 uncultured Fimbriimonadales bacterium
CGTAGCGTCGGCGTCCCCGCCGACGATTTGCGCCACTTGAACCCTCAGTTGGTATAACCAAAGTTGCTACCTCTGCCGAGATTCCTCGCCTTCCACCCGGATGACGCGCTCATTGGCGCAAAAACGGCTCTGTCATTCCGAGCTGAGCGAGGAATCGCTGCAGAAGTAGCAACTTGGTCAATTACTCGGCTGAGTCGTGAATTGATCGGGGGAAATTCCCATCGGACCGACAAAACGGAGCAAGTTCTGGTCGTTCGTAAGCAAATAGTTCGCTTGCTCTATTCGAGCAGTTGCCCAGTGAATCGCATCAGGCGTTCGTAGGGCTGGATATTGAGCGCGCAAGCTCGCCGCCTCCCAGAGAATGTCTACGCCAATCGGCACAAGAGTTATGTCGGAGTGGAACAAAATCAGGCGATAGTCGTTCAAGAGATTCGAGTCAGCAGAGCGTAGAGGAGTTATGCAACATTCCAATACAGACAACGCGCTGGTGATGAGCTGGATTTGACCTGATGCAGCATGCGCCAAAAGCGACAAAAGGGTCGAGTGATATCGGGGTTCTTGCTCCACGATGTAGATGATGATGTTGGAGTCGACATACACTGTGCCGGTAAGTTGGTCTACTCCCATGCGTCCCGTTCCTGTTGAATTAATTGCTCATACTCTTCCCAGCTTACTGCGCCACGCGGTTTCGGCTGAGGGGGGCGCGCCCTCAGCCATTCATAGAGATTGATTCGTTTCCCTTCAGGTTCAGGCGAATGGGCCACCACGACCTCTACCGAGGCACCTTCAGGCAGGTTAGGATCGCTGATCTCAATCCGATTGCCTGGCAACACCTTCGTTCGGACACGCACCAAGGTTTTCATAGACAGTCTGATTATACCACGGATAGTTAGTCTCCGACCTTCAGCACACTCAGGAACGCCTCTTGCGGCACTTCGACCGAGCCGACCTGTTTCATGCGCTTCTTACCCTCTTTCTGGCGCTCCAGCAGCTTGCGCTTGCGCGTGATGTCGCCGCCGTAGCACTTGGCAATCACATTTTTGCGGAACGGCTTAATCGTCTCGGAGGCGATGACACGCGCGCCGATCGCCGCCTGCAGGCGCACTTCGAACTGCTGGCGCGGCACGACTTCCTTGAGCTTCTCGACCAGCGTGCGGGCGCGCGGATAGGCGCGCTCGCGCGGCGCAATAAAGCTCAGGGCATCCACCGGGTCGCCGTTGATTAAGATGTCTATCTTCACCATATCCGCCTCGCGGTAGCCTGCGGGTTCATAATCGAACGAAGCGTAGCCGCGCGTGCGGGTTTTGAGCTGGTCATAGAAATCGAGCAGAATCTCGCTCAGCGGCAATCGGTAATACAAAATCACGCGCTGAGGCGTGGGGTACTCCATCTTCACGAACTCGCCGCGGCGGTTCATGCACAGGTCCATCACCGCGCCCACATAATCGTTAGGAACCATCACCGTCGCGTTTACAATCGGCTCTTCCACGCGCTCAATCTTGCCCGGATTGGGCCAGCGCGTGGGGTTGTCGATCTCCAACACCTCCCCATCATCCGTGTAGACGCGATAGGCGACGCTGGGCGCGGTGGCGATGAGTTCCAGCCCGAACTCGCGCTCCAGACGCTCTTGCACGATTTCCATATGGAGCAACCCCAGAAAACCGCAGCGGAATCCGAAGCCGAGCGCCGCGCTGTTTTCGGGTTCGAAGCTAATCGCGGCGTCGTTCAGGCTCAGCTTCTCCAAGGCGTCGCGCAGGTCGGCGTACTTGTCGCCCTCCACAGGATACAGCCCGCAGAACACCATCGGTTTCACCTTTCGGAAGCCGGGCAGGGGTTCTTTCGCGGGGTTCGTCGCGGAGGTAATCGTATCGCCCACCTGCGCGTCCTTGACCGATTTGATCGACGCCGTGATGTAGCCCACTTCGCCCGTATGTAGCGCGTTCGCAGGGCAAAGTTTCGGCGTGAAGTAGCCCACCTGCACGACCTCGAAAGTCTTGCCGTTCGCCATGAACATAATCTTGTCGCCCGGCTTCACGCTGCCGTCCACCACGCGCACATACGCCACCACGCCCACATAGGCGTCGTAGTGCGAATCGTACACGAGAGCGCGTAGTGGGGCGTTCGGGTCGCCTTTCGGGGGCGGCACACGCTCCACAATCGCGTCCAGAATCTCTTCGATGCCGATGCCCTCTTTCGCGCTGGCGAGGATGACCTCGTCGGGGTCGATGAGCAGGGCGTGTTCCATCTCCTCTTTCACGCGCTCTGGATCGGCGGCTGGCAGGTCGATTTTATTAATCACGGGTACAATCGCCAGTCCCTGATTGTAGGCGAGGTTGGTGTTCGCAATCGTTTGCGCTTCCACGCCCTGCGCGGCGTCCACCACCAGAATCGCGCCCTCACACGCAGCAAGGCTGCGCGATACCTCATAGGTGAAGTCCACATGCCCCGGCGTGTCGATCAGATTCAGCTGGTAGGTGTTGCCATCTTTGGCAGTGTATTGCAGGCGCACGGCGGTCATCTTAATCGTGATGCCGCGCTCGCGTTCCAGATCCATCGTGTCCAGTACCTGCTCGACGGGCGTACCTTTCTGGATTGCGCCCGTGAACTCCAGCAGGCGGTCGGCTAAAGTGGACTTGCCGTGATCCACATGAGCGATGATGCAGAAGTTGCGTATCAACGCCTGATTCATAGCGGGGGAATTGTACCTGAGCAACGGCGATTCAGGTACTATACTGGAAGCAGATTCTCCCTGTCTGTGGAACTGCTTCCCTGTGGCGTTGCCTCTAAACGATTCGATGTTGTGGCGGCGAGCGGAAACCGAAGCGCGACAAGTTGCGCCCGACGAGTCCGAATGGTTCCTGCGGGTTCTGTGCGCGGGATTCGGTCTCGATATGAGTACGGCGCGACGCTTTTTCTACGACGACCCCTATTTTGAAGTGAATCAGCGCTGGGGACTATGGCTCAACGAGCGCGGCGGTCAGACGCTTGTCTCGATTCTTACGGCGATACCGCTCACGATGTGGATTGGGGCGCGCCCTGTGCCGTTTTACGGGATTGCGGGCGTGGCGACCTTGCCCGACTATCGGCGGCGGGGGTTTGCGGCGGAGTTGTTGCGTCAGGCGCTCCAGAGCCTCTATCGCGAGGGCGCGCCGCTGGCGGTGCTACAGGCGTTCAATCACGAGTTCTACCGTAAGCTCGGCTGGGAGACGGTCGGCGCGATTGCCCATGTGCGTCTGACGCCGAAGCAGTTGCCCCGTTATGACGGCGAGCCGCTACGCCGCGCGGGCGTCGCCGACCACGAGGCGGTGATGAATCTGCACGCGCAGTACGGAGCGCGTCGCACAGGCAGCCTCGTTCGCGACGAACGCCGCTGGGAGTACCTGTTCTGGAACCTGCCGAACCTGTGGGTGTACGAGCAAAGCGGTCAGATCGAGGGGTATCTGTTTTACGATTTTCTCGATTCGGGGTGGACGCTGCGCGTGCGGGAAATGCTCTGGCGCAGCGAGCGGGCGCGCCGCGCGATTCTGGGCTGGCTCGCTGCGAACGAGGAGTCGGTGCAACAGGTAGAGTTCCAGTTGCCGTTGGCGGAGGTCGTGGCGTTGGGGCTGCTGGGCTGGAGCGCGCCGCCAATCGAGCCGAGTCAGCCGTTTTATAACGTGCAGGTGCTGCCGAACTTCATGGCGCGTCCTGTGCATGCGCCTGTGCTGTTGCGGGCGTTGCTGGAGGGCGCGCCCGCGCCTGAGAGGTTTCAGCCGTTCAACCTGCGCGTGCGCGACAGCGTGTTGAAAGCAAACGGCGAGACAGTGGGCGTCGGGGTGGAAAGTGGTCAGCTCACGGTGGGTGAAGAGCGGCGCGGCGCGCCAACTCTCAGCCTCGCGCCGACGGCGCTGGCAATGCTCGCGTTCGGAACCATGAGCGCGCCTGAGCTGCACGCCCGCCGAATCTTGAACGCGCCCGAATCGATCTTGGAAACGCTGGACGCGCTCTTCCCTGAGCGTGCGCCTTGTCTCGCGCCCATCGATTTCTTTTAGCCCATCCCCATGTTCCCTTCCGTATCCCCCATCATGCGCGGGGGCGGCGCGCCGTTGGGCGAAGGTTGATACAAATCCACAGGCGTCCCGAATCGCGGCGTTGCATAGGGCAGGTGCGTGCTACCCCGCGCCAGAATATGCAGGTAGTTCGCGCTGTCGCCCTCATACGGCGCGCCGTGATTCCACGGAACCCACGACCGCGCGTTGCAATAGTGGCACACAAACGACCTGCGCCACCGCTCCGTCGTGCGATTGGGGTACGAGCGGTGCAGCAGATGCCCATCAAAGAACAGCACATCGCCGGGCGCCATCGGTACGGAAATCGGCGGCGGATACTTGCGCACAACTTGCGTGAGCGTGTTCACCTCGTCGTCTAAGTGGCTCACATTCTCCACCTCGTGCAAATCGTCAAAAGCGTTCGCGGCGTGGACATGGGCGTAGGTGTTGTTGTGCGGCGGGTAAATCGGCTCACAGTGCGAGCCGGGCACAACCCACAGGCAGCCGTTGGTCTCGTCGGCTGGCTCTAAGGCGAGCCACGCGCCAATCAGGGTGTCGGGGTAGGTCGTAATGTAGTACGAGTCCTGATGCCAGCCCTGTCCGCCTGTGCCGGGCGGGTTGTAAAACAGCATCGTCTGCAGCGCCAGCACATCGGGGCCGATTAGCGCCTCCAGCACATCAAGCACGCGGGGGTGGAGCAGCCCCCACTCGGCGACAGGGTCTACCCAGTGCAACTGGTGAACGCGGGTGCCTTTTGCGATTTCGTGGATGGAGGCATTCGGAGGCTGCGCGGCGACAGCGCCTTCCCAGCGCGTCATCGCCCAGTCGAACAGTTTCTGCACATCGGCTTCAGGCACAAGCCCCCGAACCAGCAGATATCCCTCGCGCCGATAATGCACATACTCGTCGACCTTGACCTTGTAGCGGTCGGCGCGCTCCACAGCTTTGGGCAGGTAAGGCATAGCGTTTTGTAGATTCGCTCGGAGTAAAGCGGACTCCTGCCTTATACCAATCGCGGGTTCAAGTGGCGCAAATCGTCGGCGGGACGCCGACGCTACGAACGCGCTTCGCGTAGCGTCGGC
>CAYYCA010000177.1:0-5105 GCA_964470265.1 uncultured Fimbriimonadales bacterium
AGCGGGGGGAACCTTAAGGAGGGGGCAAAACCGTGTGGAAAGGTGACGATTTTTTGAGGCACTTGTAAGCGTCTGCAGACAGGCGAATTCAACTCTCGCCTGCAGTTTTTTCGATTCCCAGCCCATAATTCCACGAGGAGTCATGCACACGCGCGTTGAAGATCAGGCAAGCAGTTTGCGCATGCGGCTCGCGGCGCACCGGGCGATTGCCGTGCCCGCAACGCCGATGGTCTGCGCCGATTTCCTGCTCTTTAGGGGCGTGCGCGTGGAGCTGCCCCCCGCCACGCTGGTGTGGCACTGGCGTCCAAGCGCGGCGTCCGCCACAGGCTGGGACTTGCAGGGGCGTCTGCATGTGGTGGGCGCGCCGACGCGGTTCACCCCTGACGAACTCCAGCGATGGCGCGTATTATTTCCCGAATGGCGTCTGGTGGGCAGGCGACTGGAGCTGTTGCAAGCCGCGGATGTCGCGTACCTGTGGCTCAAATCAGGCGCGGAATTGACCCCGCGGCTGGAAATTCTGCTCAAATGGCTCTGCAGAAACCGCCCTGATATGCCAATAATTTTGGCAGGCATCGGGAGCGGCGCCGCTTCACGGATTCAAAACTGGATCGAACGCAGGTATCCTCTACGGAGCCTGACCCCCGCGCAGGCGTTGAGCCGAGACGCACTCTCCAGCGAGGGCTTTTACCGCCTGATGCGCTGGACGACGAACTCGGATTCAGCGGCTGCGCACTCGAAGTCTTAGGAGGCGTTTTATGCACCAGAACTCATACCGTGTATTGTTGGTTTCAGCGGAGGTTGCGCCGTTAGCGAAGGTTGGTGGATTGGCAGATGTGGCGGGCGCGCTGCCCAAAGCCCTGCACGCGCTCGGACACGACGCGCGAATCCTCATGCCCGCCTACCCGATGGTAGAAACGGACGCCCGATGGCAGATTGAACCCTTGACGCAGTTCACCCTCTCCATCCACCCCAACTGGACGGAGACCGTTTCGATTAAGCAGTTGCAGCTGCCGTCGGGCGTGCGCGTCTACCTGCTGCAGGTGGGCGACTGGTTCACTGGGGCGACCGAGTCGACGAAAATCTACGCTGTCGACCCGCGCGCCTATGTTGCGTTTTGTCGCGCGGCGGTGGAGTGGCTCGCCCGCGCCGACTGGACGCCCCAGGTGGTCCACTGCAACGACTGGCACACCGCGCTCATCCCTGTCTACCTACGCGCGTTGCGCACGGAGCGCACTGACCCCATCGCGACCGTATTCACCATTCACAACCTGGCGTTCCAGGGCGTGTTCGAGAAGGAGTTTTTCTCGCACCTGGGGCTGCCCGACTACTGGTTCGATATCGAGGGGCTGGAGTTTTTCGGCAAGGTGAACCTGATGAAGGGCGCGCTGCTTGCCAGCGACCGCGTCAACACAGTCAGCCCCACCTACGCCGCCGAGATTCAGACGCCCGAATACGGCGAGCGCATGGAGGGACTGCTGCGCCGCCTCGCCGACGAGCGTCGACTGTCGGGCATTCTGAACGGCATCGACTATGACGAGTGGAACCCCGAAACCGACCCCCATATCCCTGCCCACTACTCGGCGCACGACCTGCAGGGCAAGGCGGTCTGCAAAGCCGACTTGCAACAGGCGTGCGGCTGGCAACCCGACCCCAGCAAGGCAGTGATTGGGCTGGTCTCGCGCCTGACCGACCAGAAGGGATTGGACCTCATCAAGGCGCTGGGCGCGAAACTGCTGCAGCTGCCCATTCAGTTCGTGCTGCTGGGTACGGGCGACCCAGCGTATGAACGCTACTTCCGCTCGCTGCATAAGCGTCATCGCGCAAAAGTGCATGCGACGATTGGATTCGATAACGCATGGGCGCACCGCATCTATGCAGGTTCGGACATGTTTTTGATGCCGTCTCGGTTCGAGCCGTGCGGGCTGGGTCAGATGATTAGCCTGCGGTATGGAACAATCCCGATAGTGCGACAGACGGGCGGATTAGCGGACAGCATCGCGCCTTACGACGCCGAGCGCGGGGCAGGAAACGGGTTCGTGTTTCGCGAATATAAGCCCGACGCGCTCTACGAGGCTGTGCGGCAGGCGGTGGAGGCGTTTGGCGACGCCGCGGCGTGGCGCAAACTGGTGCAGCGCGTGATGCGTCAGGACTGGTCGTGGTCGCGCTCGGCGGGTGCGTATGTCGCGCTCTACGCCGAGGCGCTGGAGCAACATCGCCAGCATGCGCCTGCGTATACGCCCTGAAGGTCGCCCGTCCAGGCGCGCCCTTCGCCCTGGAGGAACGCATGAGAACACATGAACTGGACTGTCGTGCCCCGCATTACGGGCGGGCTGGGCTGTATGCTCGTGCTGATACTGGGTATCGCGTCGGGAGTCGACCCGCTGCTCTGCACAATTCGCGGGCTGATTGGCGGGATGGTCGGCTGGATTGGCGGCGCGCTCTGGGCGTATGTCATGAGCCAGCTCCTGCCCCCCGACGCCACGCCCGACCCAGCCCAACCCCAAGCCGACACTCCAGACCACGCCGCGACGACCGAAGTTAACCCCCCGACGGAAACGGAAGAAGCCGCCTGATGATGCTGCTAAGGGAGGTACGCCATTATGATGGACGCATTCCAGACGCAAGAGGCGTGGAAACAGTTCAAGGTCTACGGAGAACCCACTGCCCGCGAGCAACTGATTCGGCAATACGCGCACCTGGTCAAACTGACCGTCGGACGCCTCGTACCCTATCCGCCCAACGGGATGGAATGGGAGGACTTATACAGCTACGGCGTGATGGGGCTGATTCGCGCCGTGGATTTGTACGACCCCACGCGCAATGTGAAGTTTGAGACCTATGCGATTGCGCTGATTCGGGGCGCGGTGCTGGAGGCGTTGCGCTCGGAAGACTGGGTGCCCCGCTCCGCCCGCGATAAGCTGCGCCAGCTGGAGCGCGTGTGGGTGCGACTGGAAGCCAGTCTGGGACGCCCGCCCACCGACGAGGAAGCCGCCGCCGCGCTGGAAATCTCGGTTCAAGAATACCGCCAGCTGCTCATCGACTACGCCCGCACGAACACTGTCTCCCTCGAAGCCTGCTTAATTAACGGCGACGAGGACGACAACAGTTCGCTGCTGGAGACGCTCGCGAACGCCGAAGACCCCTACGCGGAGCTGCTGGAGCGGGAGCAGACGCGCGCGCTCACCGAAGCCATCGAGAAGCTCAACGAGCGCGAGCGACAGGTCATCCAGCTCTACTACTACGAAGGGTTGACCTTCAAGGAAATCGGGCAGGTGATGAGCATCTCCGAATCGCGTGTGTATCAGATTCATACCCGCGCGCTGGCGCGCCTGCGCGAGCAGCTGTGCGGCTCGGTCGTAGACCCTGAGACGCTGGAGGCGAGCTGATAATTCCCTGCAGGAACAGGTATACTCAGGGGAAGACCATGCGAAACCTACTCCTGATCGTGGGCTGTGCGTTGCTGATGGGCATTGGCGGGGCGCAGGCGAAGCCGCCCGACGCCGTGCAACGCAAACTGACCGCGCTGCGCCAGCTGACCGAGTTCCGCCTCATCCAGCTCGCCGACGAATATTGGCACGACGGCGCACACTATAAAACGATGGCGCTGATGTTCGTGCTGATTGAATACGACCCGACCGATGTGGAGAACATCAGCGGGCTGGCATGGCTGCTGGACGGCTACGGCGAGACCGCGCGCGCGATTCAGGTCTACCAGCGCGGGATTCGACTGAACCCCAACCGCTACGACCTCTACTACGATCTCGGCTTCGCCTACTTCAACAAACGCCAGTACGAGCAGGCGTTGCCCTATCTGGAGAAGGCGACCAGTTTTGCGAATGCGCCCCAGTACGCATGGAAGACCTTAGCCCACTGCTACGAACGGCTCGGACGCCTCGAAAAGTCGCTCCAAGCGTGGGAAAAAGCGAAACAGCTCGATCCCAACGACGGCGCGGTGGAACCCAATCTGCAGCGCGTGCGTAAAAAACTTGAAGAGGAGCGCAACAACCGCTCCTGAACCAACGCGACACGGGGGAGGCTATGATGTCGCCGATTGACCTGCTGATTCTGGCGCTTCAGGGGATTGTGATTATCCTGGTGATTAATGTCATCTTCTCATGGATTCGGTTCGCGGGCGGGCGCGTGCCGCGCTATAACCCGATTGTGCGCTTTATCGACCGTGTGGCGGACGCGATCCTGATGCCCATCCGTCAGGCGCAGGATCGGCTCCTGCGCAGCGCAGGCATGGGGTATATGCCCATCGATTTCTCACCCCTGATTGCGATAATCTTCATCCAGTTCCTGATTTACCTGTTGCGAGGGCTGCAATGAGCGAGCCGAGACGACTCACCGTGCTGGAAATTGAGACTAAAAAGTTCCGCAAGCGGCTGCGGGGCTACGACCCGACGGCGGTGGACGCTTTTTTGCAGGAGGTGGCGGCGCATTACGAGGAGGTCATCACTGAGAACCATCGGATGCGCGAGGAGTTAATCGGGCTGCGTCAGGAGGCGGAGCGGTACAAAGCGATGGAGGACGCGCTCAAGGAATCGCTGGTGCTGGCGCAGCGCAGCGCGGACGAGACGCGCAGCAACGCCCACAAAGAGGCGGAGCTGATTGTGCGCGAAGCGCAATTGAAGGCAGAGCAGATCATGCGCGAGGCGGAAGAACGCGCCCGACGGCTACTGACGGAGACGGAGGCTATTGAGGCTCGCAAGCGCGCCGCCGTACTGGAGCTGCGCGCCCTGCTGCTGACGCATCTGCAGGCGTTAGAGCCGCTTGCCGAAAACCTTCCCCACGCGCTCGCAGCAACGCCCTGTGCAGACCCCACCGCTGAGAATGGGGTGGAAGTATAGTCCGATTGGGGTTTCAAGTGCGGTAAAACCTTCGTTGGGGGTGCGCCTGCTGTTGTTTGCCCTCACCCCCAGCCCCTCTCCCTCTGGGAGAGGGGAGCCTGACACCCTTGCACTGCGGGGGTTCCCCCTCTCCCACAAGGAGAGGGGCAGGAGGTGAGAGTGAGATTACGGAACAGTTCCCGACATCTGAAACCCCAATTGGTATAATACCGATCGGGTTTTCAAGTGCATCGTCGGCGGGACGCCGACGCTACG
>CAYYCA010000178.1:0-5091 GCA_964470265.1 uncultured Fimbriimonadales bacterium
AAGGAGGGGGTTCTCAGAAAACGATGCTTCTACCCTCAGATTGAGGTAGCCGACTGTATCCTTATGAGTTTATAGATATACCTTGAGCCACTCGGTTGTCTGCCCAATCAACGCGCGCTCGGTTTCAGGCTGAGTGAAGGTGTGGTCTGCGCCGTCGAGGAGGCGAAACTCGAATCGCGTCGCGCTCGTGAACGCGCGTTCGTAAGCGCGCCCCTCGTCCGGCGAGACCGCCTGGTCCGCCGAGCCGTGCAGCACCAGAACGCTCCCCTTATAGGAGCGCACACTTTCCAGCGGCTTGAGTTCGGGCAGCTCCCGAAAGAAGTTCACGCCCACCATGAATCCCCCGCGATTCTGGGGCTTGTCGGGCACGCCTGTTGGGGGCATCCAGCGCATGGAGTTCGACACAGGCGCCCACAGCACGAGGGTTTTGACCGTTCCCGCACGCGGCAGGGCGAGCGCGACCACGCATCCGCCCAGCGAGAAGCCGAGCATGGCGATGCGACTGGCGTCGACGCGCGGCTGCTCGCGTAAAAAGCTCAGCGCGTTCAGCGCATCCTCCACTTCGCCGCGAATCGTCATTTCCTCGAACAGTCCTTCGCTGTCGCCTGAGCCGAGGAAGTCAAAGCGCAACGCGGCGATACCCTCTTGCGCGAATCGCCGCGCGGTATGCACAAACAGGCGGTGGCTCTCCGCCTTGTGTCCTGTAAAACCGTGGCACATCAGCACGGCAGGGGCGCGCCCGCGCCCTTCGGGCAGATGCAACACTGCCGCCATCCGCTTGCCCCGACTGGGGATCCACAAAAGCTGCTCGTCCATCACGGCTATAACAATACCCCAGTGAACTTTTTCGAATGCTTTGCGTCCAATTCAAGCGGCAGAGAGCGGAGGCTTTCTGACTACTTGCTGAAGGAGGAGTATGCGATGAAGCGTAACCTGTTGTGGCTTGTAGCGGTCGGCGCGGTAACTGCGCTGGTGTATGCGCAGACGGCGACCTTGCGGGGAGCGGCGGGGCACGGCATGGCGGGCGCGCCCGACGCGGAGCGTCCGAATGCTCAGTTCCGTTTCGCGGTCAAGGAGTTAGTGTTTAACAACCAGTCCCGTCTGGGCGGCGGCTTCGAGATCGAAGTGCGCGGCGAGAACGGTCTGACCGTTCTCCATATGCCGAATGTGGCGAGCCTGTCCGTCGATGCAGCGAACGGCATTGCGACCTTCTCCGGGCGCGGCTGGGCGGCGCAGCGCACGCGCCAAGGCGTCCGCCGCACGCGGGGCATCGTGTTCGTGCGCGTCGAGGACAATCGCAGTCCTGGCAGCACGGAAGGCGATCCCGACACCATCGCTGTAGCGTTCCGAACTGCGCCTGACGCGGATCCCGTGTTCACCTATGAAGGGGTCGTGCTGCGCGGCGACATTCGCGTATTCGAGGAGACTCGTTCACGCTGAGCTTGGCGCAGTATCCTCTCCATTCCTGCTCCCTGCATTGGGAGCAGGAGTTTCTGTTATCCCGAAAAGAGGCAGCGCCGGGAGTGGGCGTTCCCGGCGCTGTGGGTGTAGGGCGCGTGCGTGGGAGGGATGTGAATCTCAATCGGTGTGCGCCTGCTGGAGACGCTGGGCGAATCGACGCCCCGCATCGTCGATTCGCGCCAGCGACTCACTCAGCGCGACTTGCGCCCCGCATCGCAAATCGCGCTCTGCAGGAGGAGGTACAGGCATGCAAATCCTCGCCAACCCCAACCCCGCTCGCGCGGCTGCTTCCAGACGCTTTTCACGCGACATCGTCCCAGTCCTCTGAACCCTTAGACAGCTCGACCCGCTTCGCAGGTTCCGCCGAGCCGTAGTCCCAGTTGTCGCAATCGAGCCTTCGGCAATAAAGCATCCGTTGCACCCGCCCATCCGCCAGCTCCACATCGGCGATGTCCGCAAAGCGGCAGCGCGTGCAGAGTTCTGGCTCCAAAAGACGCACGACCTTCAGCTCACGCCTTGACATGGTCTTCCCTCACTGTGTCGTTTCGGAAGGCGTTGCCCACCGAAGGCAATTATCGGCTATTGGACAGTGGGAATGCAGGGGTAGGTTCCGTGTAGAATTGCGAGTTTTGTGGGTAGGGGCGTTTCCAGTATCATGTTCCGCAGGCATGACACTCTACCGTTTTGCAGTGCAGCTTGCTGAACTCTGGTCGCGCCATGCGGTTCCGCGCCATGCGGCGGCGCTGGCGTTTTTCACGATGCTCACGCTCGCGCCGTTGCTGTTGACTCTGACTGGGATTGCGGGCTATTTTCTGGGGAGCGAGCAGGTCGCGCAGCAGCTCCTTGCTGGCGTGCGGCGCAGCTTGGGCGAGCAAGCAGCGCGCGGAGTGGAGCAGCTGATTCAGCGCACGGTGCTGCGGGGTTCGGGTGCGGGCGCGACGCTGACGGGGCTGCTGCTCGCGCTCTGGGGCGCGTCGGGACTGATGCAGAGCCTCAAAGCCTCGCTGGATACGCTGTGGGACGCGCCGCCGCATGCCAAAAGCGGGGTCAAAAACTGGCTCATCACGCGCCTGATTGGCGCAGGGGGTATTCTGCTGCTGGCGTGCCTGTTGCTATCAAGCGTGATTATCGAGATTGCGCTTTCGGCGGCGCGGGCGCGCCTGCCCGAACACCTGCCCGGCGTCTACTGGCTCGGCTGGGCGTTGAACCGCTCGGTGCTGCCTGCGCTCCTGATACTGGGCAACGCGCTGCTCTACTGGCTGCTGCCTGCGATACGCCCGCGCTTCCGCGACGCGCTGCTGGGGGCGACGGTCTGCACGCTCCTGCTGCTGGGCATGCGCACGCTGATTAGCCTCTATCTGACACACTCCAGCGTCGCCACGCTGTACGGCTCCGCAGGGTCGCTCGTCGCGCTACTGCTGTGGGTCTACTTCTCAGCGCAGGCGTTCTTTCTGGGCGCGCTCATCGGGATTGTGCAGCAAAAGCAGGGGTAGGTTCTTCAAAAGGCGCTCGCGCCCCTCACTACTTCGCGCTGACCTCCTCCCATTCGTAGACGAAACTAATGGAGAACTGAACACATCCCCCGCAAAATCGTCATATAAACTGTGGTATACTTTGAATAACCAGTCGGCAGGCTGGCGCAAGGAGATGACAAAATGAGAGCGGTATGGATGCTGGGGCTGTTGAGCGGACTGGGCGCGCTGAGCTGGAACGCCGCGCTGGTCTCGGACAAGCAAATCGTGGACGGCAAAGTGTCCCTCAAGCATCGCGTGTTGACCGAAGCGCCGAAATCGGGCGCGATTAACCGCCGTGTCTCCGATTTAGAGTTCACCGACCTGCAAGGACGCGCCTACATGCTCAGCCAGCTGACGCAACGGGGTCCCGTTGTGTTCATCTTCACCGCCACGAAGTGCCCCGCGGCGCAGCGGTATGCGGTGCGCATCAATCAGCTCTACGAGACCTACCGCAAGAAGGGTGTGCAACTATTTCTGGTCTATCCCAACTACGATGACACGCGCGAGGCGGTGCTGCAACATCGGCGCGAGTATGGGCTGAAACCGCCCGCCGTGCATGACCCCGACGGCGCGATTGCCCAGGCCGTGGGCGCAACGATGACCCCACAAGCCGTTCTCATCGACAAGAAAATGCTCCTGCGCTATCGCGGCGCGATTGACGATAACCGCTATGAGAATCGCGTGCGCGAACACTACCTGAAAAATGCGCTGGATGCGGTGTTGGCGGGCAAAACGGTGAAGGTCGCCGCGGCGGAGACCTTCGGCTGCACGATTCGCTATCGCGAGGAAGCCGCCAAAGAGGCTCCCGTCACCTACGCGAAACATATTGCCCCGATTCTGCAGGAGTATTGCCAGCCGTGCCATCGCCCGAGCGAGGTCGCGCCCTTCTCACTGCTGACCTATCGCGACGCCTACACCTGGCGTAAAGAGATTGCGAAGGTGGTGGAGGCGCGGCAGATGCCCCCGTGGAAGCCCGTCCACGGCTACGGCGAGTTTCAGGGTGAACGCCGCCTGACCGACGAGCAGATTGGCATGATTCTCAAGTGGGTGGAGACGGGCGCGCCGATGGGCGACCCGAACGACCTGCCCCCGCCCAAACAGTTCAGCAACGACTGGGCGCTCGGCACGCCCGATATTATCGCCGAGATGCCCGTCGAGTACGAAGTGGGTCCCACCGGCGACGACGAGTATCGCCACTTCGTCATCCCCACCAACTTCGACGAAGATGTGTTCGTGCGGGCGATTGACATCCAGCCGGGCAATCGCAACACAGTGCATCATGTGATTGTGTTTCTGGACACTTCGGGCACGGCGCGCCGCTTGGACGCCGCCGACCCTAAGCCCGGCTATGAGGCGTTCGGTTGGCCCGGGTTCGTGCCCGCGGGCATGTTGGGCGGCTGGGCGCCTGGCTTCAGCCCCAGCGTGCTGCCTGAAGGTACCGGCTACCGCCTGCCCAAAGGCGCGGACATCGTGCTGCAAATCCACTACTATCGCACGGGCAAGCCCGAAAAAGACCGCACGCGCGTCGGACTCTATCTGGAAAAGAGACCCAATCCACAGCCTGTGGGCATCGCATGGCTGATTAACCCGCTGTTCCGCATCCCCGCAGGGGCGGAGCGCCACGAGGTGCGCGCCTACTGGATTGCCCCGCGCGATGTGGAGGTGGTCGCCATCACGCCCCACATGCACCTGCTGGGGCGCGAAATGAAAGTGGAAGCCGAACTGCCCGACGGCTCGAAGAAAACCCTCATCTGGATTAACGATTGGGACTTCAAGTGGCAGGATACCTACCACTACAAAACGCCCGTCAAACTGCCGCGGGGCACGCGCGTCGTGGTCTACGCCTACTACGACAACTCCGAGAAGAACCCGAACAACCCCCACAAGCCGCCTATCGATGTGACCTGGGGCGAACGCACTCAGGATGAGATGTGTCTGGTGTTCCTCCATGTGATTGGCGAGGAGGGCACAGGCTTCCGCGGCGGGCGACGCGGCGGAGGCAGCTTGATCAGAAGAAGCGCGAATCCGTAAGCGTTATACCGATGGGGGTTTCGATAGGGTTCGTCGGCGGGGACGCCGACGCTACGCGCGCCGTTCGTAGCGTCGGCGTCCCCGC
>CAYYCA010000179.1:0-5079 GCA_964470265.1 uncultured Fimbriimonadales bacterium
ACCTCGTTCTCGTAGAAGTCGGCGATTTTGTTGAGCATGTGGTCGAGCGAACCCGACTCCTCGCCGACGCTGACCATATGCACCACCATCGGCGGGAACATTTTGCTGCGCTGGAGCGGGTCGGCGATTTTCTCGCCTTCGCGGATGCGGGCGCGCGATTCGATGACGGCGTCTGACACCACCGAGTTGCCCACCACGCCCGCGACGGTCTCCATCGCCTGCAGAATCGGTACGCCCGACGCCAGCAGCGTGCCCATCGTGCGGCTGAAACGCGCCATCACGATTTTATGATGGAGCGGTCCGAACACCGGGATGCGCAGCTTCACGCGGTCGGCGACGCGCCGTCCGACGCGCGTGCTGACGAACAGTTTGTAGGCAACCAGCACCGCCACCACCGCGAGAATCACCACATACCAGCGTTGCGTGAAGAGCGCGCTGAGGTCGATTAGGAACTGCGTGGGCGCGGGCATATCTTTGATCCCCAGCTCCTTGAACAGGCTGGCGAACTGCGGCACGAGCCACGACACGAGGAAAATCACGATGCCAATCGCCGCCAGCAATACGATGACCGGGTAGGTCAGTGCGGAGCGGATTTTGCGTCGTAGTTCCACATCTTTTTCGAGGAAGCCCGCGATGCGCTGCAGCGACTCTTCCAGCACGCCGCCGACCTCGCCCGCGCGAATCAGACCGATAATCAGCTGGCTGAACGCTTTCGGGTGGCGCGCCATCGAGCGGGAGAGGCTCTCGCCCGACTCGACGCGGGCGGAGAGATCCATCAGGATCTTGCGCAGGCGGGCGTTGTTCGTTTGCGCCTGCAGCACATCGAGACAGCGGATGAGCGACACGCCCGCGTCGAGCATCGTAGAGAACTGGCGGGCGAAGATGGCGAGGTCGCTCAGCTTCACGCGCCCGTAGCCGCCCGCGGGCACACGCGGCGCTTTGCGGTCTTCAGTAATCTCAATGACCTGTAAGCCCTCCGCTTGCAGCCGCTTGCGCAGCTCTTCCGCGTTCGGCGCTTCGACCTTGCCCGATCGGGTTTGTCCGTTCGCGTCTCGTATCGTGTAGTTGAAGTACGGCATAGACTGTTCGCCTCCTGAGTGTTAGCGTCCGCGCGAGGGCGGTGGGGTGCCCGGCGCACCCGGCACGCCGCCCGTTGGCGCAATCATCTTGCGCAGCTCGTCGGGGTTAATCGCCCGCGACATCGCCTCTTCGTAGGTCACCCAGCCCTTCACATAGAGGTCGCGCAGCGACTGATCCATCGTCTGCATGCCCAGCTGCCCGCTGGTCTGAATCATCGTGTGGATCTGGTGCGTCTTGTTCTCGCGAATGAGGTTTCGAATGGCGGGCGTGGCAATCATCACTTCCACGGCGGGCACGCGCCCGGGCTGACCCGCGCGCGGCAACAGCTGCTGACTGATAATCGCCTGCAGGTTGTTCGCCAGCTGAATACGAATCTGCTCCTGTTGCCCCGGCGGGAACACATCGACGATACGGTCAATCGACTCGGCGGCGTTGTTCGTGTGCAGCGTTGCGAAGACCAAGTGTCCTGTCTCGGCGGCGGTGATGGCGAGCTGAATCGTCTCCAGGTCGCGCATCTCGCCCACCAGAATCACATCGGGGTCTTCACGCAACGCGGAGCGCAGCGCCGCCGCGAACGACTTGGTATCCTGCCCCAGCTCGCGCTGGTTGATGACGCTGAACTTGTGCTGGTGCAGATACTCAATCGGGTCTTCAATCGTGATAATATGCACGCTGCGCTCGGAGTTAATTTGGTTAATCATCGCCGCAAGCGAGGTGGATTTACCTGACCCTGTCGGTCCGGTGACCAGAATCAACCCGCGTGGTCGGCGGGTCAGGTCCTCCAAGATGGGCGGCAGGTTCAATTCGCGAATCGTAGGCACGCGGGCAGGGATTAAGCGGAACGCCGCCGCCACCGCGCCTTTGTCTTTGTAGACATTCACGCGGAAGCGCGCCACTTTGTGCAGGCTATAGGAGAAGTCCAGCTCCAGATTCGTTTCGAATTTTTGAATCTGTTCGTCGGTCAGGATATCGTACATCAAGCGCTGCGTCTGGGCGGGCTGCGCTTTTTCGTAGTTCAGGCGCATCAGTTGCCCATCGACGCGGATGACTGGCTCCACGAACGGGCACAGATGGAGGTCAGACGCGCCTTTTTCGGTAACGATGTAGAGCAGCTCGTCGATGTGAACATCTTCGAGACTGCGTGGTTGCGCAGCGGTAGGCGCAGCCGGCGCGGAGGGGACCGCCGTCGCCGCTCCGCCGCCGTTCGTGGGCATACTCGGTGTCGGGTTCATATGCATGGTTCGGTGAGACCTCCTTATGGTATCAATAGAATCCTGCGGTGAAGACCACACGGCGCACCTCGTCTGGCGTGGTGACGCCCTCAAGCACCTTGATCAGGCCGTCCTCGCGCAGTTCCTTCATGCCGTTCGCTTTCGCCGCCTCTTTGATGTCGGAGAGCGGCGCGCGGCGCACGATGAGTTCGGCGATTTCGGCGTTGACCACCATCAGTTCGTAAATGCCAACGCGCCCTGCGTAGCCGCGCCCTCGGCAGTAGTCACACCCCACACCTTCCCAGATGGTGACCATCTGGTCGGGGTTGTCGATCTGGAATCCGAAGGCGCGCAGGTCGGCGGCAGGGATTTCGCGCGGCTCCTTGCAGTGCTGACACACGCGGCGCGCGAGGCGTTGCGCCAGCACGCCTGTCACCGTTGCGGCAATCAGGTACGGCTCCACGCCCATGTCCACCATACGAATCACGGCGGACGGCGCGTCGTTCGTGTGCAGCGTGGACAATACCAGGTGTCCCGTCAGGGCGGCTTCAATTGCAATCTCCGCCGTCTCCAGGTCGCGCATCTCGCCCACCATGATGATGTCAGGGTCCTGACGCAGGAAGGCGCGCAGCGCGCTGGCGAAGGTCAAGCCCGCCTTGCGGTTCACCTGCACCTGCGCGATGCCCGGCAACTGGTACTCGATTGGGTCTTCAATCGTCAAGATGTTCTTTTCGACGGAGTTTAGCTTGTGAAGTATCGAATATTGAGTGGTCGTCTTGCCCGAACCTGTGGGACCGGTGGACAGCACCATGCCTTGGGGCTGGATCACGAGTTCTTCCAGTCGCGCCTGCGTTTCGGGCGTGAAGCCGAGCTTGTTCAGACCGAGCAAGACGCTGGTCTTGTCCAGAATACGCATGACGATTTTCTCGCCGTGGGGGGTAGGGATAGACGAGACGCGCAGGTCGTAGTCCTTGTTCTGATAGCGGATGGGAATGCGTCCGTCTTGCGGCAGGCGTTTTTCGGCGATGTTCATCTCCGCCATGATTTTGTAGCGGGAGATGAGCGGGGCTTGCACATATTTGGGCAGCGAGAGGGCTTCGTGCAGCACGCCGTCGATGCGGTAGCGGATGCGCAAGTTGCGGATTTGCGGCTCCACATGGATGTCGCTGGCGCGTTCGTTGATGGCTTGCTGGATGATGGTGTTCGCCACGCGCACGATGGGACCCTCTTCGGCTTCACGCAGCACGGCTTTCTCGTCTTCTTCGGCGTCGCCGCGCGCGCTGTAGGCGGCGATGTCGGTCATCACGCTGCCGCGCAGGTCTTGCGTGCGCGCGGGCGCCGCCGCGCTCTCGCCGCCCCCTGTCGCGGCGCCGTCCGACGCCGAGCCGCCGTAGGCTTTGCGAATCGCGTCCTCAATCGCCCCCGGCGCGGCGATCACCTGACGCACGGTGCAGCGCGAGTTCACCCGCACATCGTCAATCGCCATCACATTGTTGGGATCCGCCATCGCCAGGTAGAGGATGTTGCCTTCCTTCTTCACGGGGATGACATTATAGCGCTTAGCGATATGCTCCTTGACGACATTAATCGCGGACGGCTCGGGCTGCACGCGATCCAGATCGACGAAGGGCATGCCCAGTTCGAACGCCTTGGCTTCATAGGCGTCGCGCTCGCTCACCACCGCCTGATCAATGAGTATCTGAATCAGGTCTTTCCCCGTCGACTGTTGGACCCTGCGTGCATCTTCCAGCTGTTCTTGCGTGACTAAACCCTTCTCCAGCAGGTATTCGCCTGCCGATCTGCGTGTCATAGCCATTGGTTATCACTCCTACCCATAGTCCCTGCCGCTTGCACAATTATAGCATGTTTCTCATTTTGCGCAAGCGGTACGGTATAATACCACAGGCGGGAGCGGATTCCTGCCATTTGGGAACGGAGGAAAATGAAAATGCGAATGATGTGGCTGGTGGGACTGGCGATGACCGTCGCGCTGAGCGGCGCGCAGTCGGGTGGGCGTACCCAGCGCGGTTCGACCCAGCAGGACGACGGGCGCGTCCCGATTGCGCAGGCGGCGCAGGAGGTCGCGCAGAAATTCAAAGTGCAAATTATCGTAGACCCTGCGCTTACCGTGCGGGTGACGCCCACGCAAGCGGACACGCTGGAGAAAGCGCTGGACGACCTGGTCGCCAACGCGCGCGATGTGGTCTGGCGCAAGGTGTACACTAACAAAGTGCTGGGCATGGAGCCGAACCCGGAACAGATTATCAGCGCGACGCGCGCGTTGCTGACAATTGAACTTGGCGGGGTGATGGTGGTGAATCCGCGCACGGCGACGCTCAACTCGTTCGTGGCGAACTACCCTGCGCCGCCGAACTTGGAAGATACACTGGAGCAGATGCAGCCGCCGTTCAGCGCAAAGCCCGTCTATGTGATTCTGAACCCACGCCCGCAGCAAGCAGTGTTGCGCGGAACCCCCACGGAACAGTTCGCCCAGCTCCAGCAGCAACTGTTCGAACTGCTGGCGCGCATGTCTCCTGAGGAGCGCAGTCAGGCGTTGCGCGCGGGCATGAGCATGTGGATGAACGCTGACCCCGCCCTGCGCAATCAGATGATCCTGGAAGGGATGCGCATGTCGTTCGAATACTGGCAGTCCCTCTCGCCCGAGCAGCAGCGTGAGATGATGGAGCTGGGACGCAAGTTCTTCGAGCAGTACATCGGCGGCGGCCCGATGGATTACTGACAAGCCTGGCATATGTGGAGAATCGTCGGCGGGGACGCCGACGCTACG
>CAYYCA010000180.1:0-5058 GCA_964470265.1 uncultured Fimbriimonadales bacterium
TGACAATACCGAATCGGGAACGGCGCGTTCATGCCCCACGGCGCCCAGATGCCGAACGGTCGGCTGTCACCGTCACCGCAGCAAGGCGGGTTAATCCAGTGGCGCGCCTCGCGACCGTCCGTTCCAGCCCGCAAGCCAGGACGCATCCACTTCACATGCCCATCCACCCACAAATAGTTGCTGCCTTCGGAGTGCCCGAACCAAATCTCGTTCGTTTGCCCACAGTCGATGTCGGTATCGGCAGTGGCGTTGGGGAGATTCGTCGCGCCCCGCGCACGCACCTCCAGAATAAAGAGCGCTTCTGCAGGCTGCTGCCACACCGCCAGTGCAGGGTAGTCCAAAATATGCTCGCTGAGGGCATAGCTCATGTGGAACTCAAACTGGCGGCGCGGACTAAGCCGAAGCCCCCACTCAGGCAGCGGAGCAGTGCGGAAGTTCGGCGACATCACAATCGGGTTGCTGGGGCAGCTGAAGAAGTTGTCGCGCGTGCCCTGAATGTCGCTGGGCTTCATCTTGATATAGGGAATCAGCAAGAAGGGCCACCAATCCTCTTGCCAGTAGCCGTTCGGCACCGACGCCCCTGGACGCGAGAAGAACTGCTCGTCATAATCCTGCAGGTACATCTGCTGCGCGATGCCCAACTGCTTCAGGTTCGAGGCGCAAACCGTTTGGCGCGCCTTCTCACGCGCTTGGGCAAACACAGGGAACAGAATCGCCGCTAAAATCGCAATAATGGCGATTACCACCAGCAACTCGATGAGCGTGAAACCTTTCCGCATGGTATCCTCCTCCTGAGACACCCGAAGCATACCGACCTTGAAGTTAAGGAAGCGTTAAGACAAATTTTCTTAACGCATACTTAATGCCGGGAGAGGTAGTCTTACACAGGAGGCTTATGAAATGAGAGGCTTAGCGACTCTTCTGGCGATTGCTGGCTTGGCGCTTGCGACCAATGCGCAGGTGCGCATCAGCGAGGCGATGGTAAACCCCCCTGGCTCCCCCGATGCAGGGCGCGAGTTTATCGAGATTCAAAGCTGCCGCCCCAACTTCTCCCTGCAGGGCTACTGGCTGATTGGCATCGACGGCGACCTTATCCTGCTGGGCGATGTGGTGATTGTTAATCCTGGCAACATCCACTGGGCGATTGACCTGAGCAACTACAGCACGGGCGCGAACGGCTTGCTGTTGGTGCGTGACGGAACCTCCACACTGCTGCCCGAACCCGCCGCCGAGACGACGGTGGCGAGCATCGTGAACGCTTTCACGGAAGCAGGCATGGGCAACGACAGCTACACGGTGGCGCTGGTGCGCGGCTTCACGGGGCAACCCGGAGACGACATCGACACAAACGACGACGGGATTATCGATAATGTGCTGTGGCAGGAGGCGGTGCATGCCTTCGGCTGGACGGACGGCGAACCCACGGGACGCCAGTACGCCGAGCAACTGAACGGCGTGAATATCCCTGAAGACCAGCGACTGCGCCAGGACAACACGGTTTGGGAGCCGGACGGGATTATCTTCTTCCAAAACGGTTCGCTGATTGCCTGCGACATCGGACGCGCCACAGGCGCAGGCGATTTCGGTCCGTTCCAGACCAGCAACTCCAACCGTGTGATTATCGGCACGTTGCCCTCGCAGTTCAACCGTGAGGTTACGCCGGGCAATCTGAACCCGGGCGATAAGCCAGCGATTGAGGGCGATGTGAACTGCGACCGCTGCGTGGACGACGCCGACCTGCTGCAGGTGCTGTTCAACTTCGGCGGGAATGACGCCGCCTCCGATGTAAACGGCGACGGCATCGTGGACGACGCGGATTTGCTGATTGTGCTGTTCAACTTCGGCAGCGGTTGCTGAGGTAGACTCGGCACAGAAGGCGTGAGGATAATGTATGGAGGGCGCAGGGTTTCCGCGCCCTCTGCGTTATTTTATAACCCGCGTTACTACCTGCGCCGAGTTTCCTCGCCTTCGGCTTGGAACGACACGCTCACTTGCGCAAAAAACAGCTTTGTCATTCCGAGCGGAGCGAGGAATCTTGCCCGCTCTAAATCGACGGGCAACAACTTGGGTTAATAGAGAATGGCAGGAACCTGCCATGCGCCGGCGAACCTAACTCGCGCCATGATGCGCTTTACGGAGCCGTGGTATCTACTGTTGTTGCCAGTATTGTGGGGCTGGGTCTGGTGGACGGGCCGGCGTCTGCTGGGCGTGAGTCGGGCGCGGCGGCGCGTGATTCTTGCGCTTCGCATGCTGCTCATCCTGCTGGTGGTGTTGGCGCTGGCGGGCTGGCAGGGCGTGCAGTCGCTGCGCAGTGTGTGTACGATTTTCGTGCTGGATCAGTCGGCGAGCGTGTCGGATGCGGGGCGTCAGGCGGCGCGGGACTACCTGCAGCAAGCCATGCGCCACGCGCCCGACGATGCGCTTACTGGACTCGTGGTGTTCGGCGCGGCGCCGATGGTGGAGTGGCTGCCTGCGCCGCGTAGAGAACTCGGCGCGCTGTACGCCAAGCCAAACGCCGACGGTACGGATATCGCGGGCGCGCTGCGCCTGGCGACCGCCATGTTCCCCGACGGCTACGCGCGACGCGTCGTGCTGCTTACCGACGGCAACGAGACCCATGGCGACGCTTTCGCCGCCGCTCAGGTCGCCAGCGTAGAGGGAATCCCCATCGATGTCGTGTCCCTGCCCACGGGCAAAGCGGGCAACGACGCGCTGATTGAAGCCATCGAAGCGCCCAGCGTCGCCAAAGTCGGCGAGCCGTACATTGTGCGCATCGTTGTGCAGTCGCAACGCCACGCCGAAGGCAAAATCACGCTTGACCGCGAAGGGACGCCCCTCAAAACCCTGCCTGTGAAGCTCTCGCCCGGTGTGAACTTGATTACGACCACGCTCCGTGCGGACAAGGCGGGCATCCAGCGCATTCGCGCCACTTTGGAAGCGCAGCCCGACAGCGACCCGCGCAACAATATCGGTCTCGCGCTGACCCGTGTGCAGGGCAAGCCCCATGTGCTGATTGCTGAGGGCAGGGCGGGCGCAAGCGAAGCGATTGCTCGCGCCCTGGAGGCGAACAATATCTCCGTGACGCGCGTGCGCGAAGGCAGTTTCCCTGCCCGCGCCGAGACCCTGCTGGACTACGACGCGATTGTGTTCAACGATTTCCCTGCCACTGCGCTCAGCCCGCAGCAGATGGAAGCGGTCAAAAACGCCGTACGCGACGGCGGAGTCGGCTTCGTGATGATTGGGGGGACGCAGTCCTATCAGATGGGCGGCTACTACGGCACGCCGATTGCAGAAGTTTTGCCCGTGGACTTAGACATCAAGCATCGCCAGATTCAGCACGCGGCGACGGTGGTGCTGATTGTGGACGCTTCGGGCAGTATGAACGAGTATATCGGACCGCACAAGGTAGCGCACCTGGCGGCGGAGGCGTCCATCAAGACCCTGCAGATGCTGCGCCCGATGGATCGTTTTGGCGTGATTATCAGCAGTCACGGCTCCGACTGGCTGCTGCCCGATTACGCCCGCACGGGCTTTGATCCGTTCAGCTGCGACGGGCGGCAGTTTCAGGGCTGTCATGGGCAGCGGGCTGGGCAGCCGCCGAGCGCGATTTTCCCCGCCAGCGAGCGCGAGCCGATTATCGCCGTGCTGCAGAAGGTGTACGGCACGGGAGGCGGCATTTTCGTGCGCGGCAGTCTGGAGATGGCGATGCGCGGGATGCTTTCCGAACCGCCCGACCGCGCGCGGCATATCATCATGCTCGCTGACGCCAGCGACTGCGACGAGCAGGAGGGTAGTCTGGAGCGCGCCAGCCAGCTGCGGGCGATGGGCGTCACGCTGAGCGTAGTAGCGTTTGGCGATGGCAAAGATACAGCGTTTCTGAAAAAACTTGCACAGGTTGGCGGGGGGCAGTTCTATCAGACGCGCGACGCGAGTTCGCTGCCGCGCCTGTTCACCGCCGATGTAAGCGCGATGACCCGCAGCACGATTGAGGAAGGCGCGTTCACCCCGAAAGTGAACACCGCTGACGAACGCCTGCGCGAGGTGGATTGGTCGCGCACGCCCGCGTTGCTGGCGTACAATCTGGTCTCGGATCGCCCGCTGGCGCAGGTACTAATGCGCACGCACAAAGACGACCCGCTGCTGGCGGTGTGGCGCTACGGGCTGGGCACAGCGATTGCGTTCACTTCCGACGCGCAGCCGCGCTGGGCGCAACGCTGGATGGGCTGGCAAGGCTATTCGGTGTTCTGGACGCAGGTGATTCGCAGCGCGATGCGCCCCTCCGCGCAGCCGAACCTCGGACTGACTGCTACTGTGCGCAACGGGCAGGCGATTGTAGAGCTACAGGCGTTTACCCCGCAGGGCGACCCCATCAACGGGCTGACTCCGCAACTCGTGGTGGGCGCGCCGTCAGGCGAGCAGAGCCTGCTCACGATGAATATGGAAGGCGCGGGCAAATACATCGCGCAGTTCCCCATCCGCGAGCAGGGGTTGTATACGCTCAGCACGCAGGGCGACTTCGGCGGGGGGCGTGCGGCGACGCTGACCACCGCGTTAGCCGTGCCCTACCCGCTGGAGTATCGGTTCTATCGGGAGAACCGCCCGCTGCTGGAGCGCATCGCAGCGCAGACGCAGGGGCGTGTGAACCCCGACCCCGCCCGCGCCTATGACCCACCACCTGCGCCGCAACGCTTCACGCGTGACTTGTGGACGCTCGCGCTGCTGCTGAGCCTGTTGCTGCTGATGGTGGACATCACTGTGCGGCGTGTGGTAATCACGATTCCCGAAGTGGTCGCCGCGTTGTGGGGCAGGTTGCGCCTACGCCGCGCCCTGCGCCCTACGCCTGTGCAGGCGACACAGCGTCTGCAGGCTGCCAAACAACGCGCAGGCGTGAAGCGCATCCCTGTCGGTACGACGGCGTCCCCGCCGTCGTTTTCAGTGCAGGGACGCGACGGCGAGACGCCGTCGTACCCGTCCAAGCCCGCCGTGGCACGGGCGTCCCCGCCCGTGCAAGACAGCTCCACTGTGGCACGGGCGTCCCCGCCCGCGCAAGACAGCTCC
>CAYYCA010000181.1:0-5016 GCA_964470265.1 uncultured Fimbriimonadales bacterium
TCAGTTGGTATAACTTGGGCTATTCCAACTCCCTCAACAGTGCCTCAATCTCGTCTTTGACGGCTTGTTTGGTCTCGGCGTCGGAGCGGAACTCGACCTGTAGCCAGTCGCCCTCGCGCGTATCGGGCGGGAGCCATTCGAGCGGGCAGAGCCACTGCAGATAGTCGCCCTCGCCCACGCGAATCAGCAGCACGGCGAGTGTTTCGCCTCGTTCGGTGGTTTCAATCCGATCCACAAAGACGCGTCTCATCGTGAACTTCTCCTGTCGTGAAGCCACTGGAGCAGGGCGTCGCGCGAGCGCGTGTTGAGGATGCGTTCGGGCGTCGCCCAGGCGCGTTGCGCCAGTCCGACGGCGAGTTCCATCGCCTGCAGGTCGCGCACGGCGTGGGCGTCCGTGCCCAGCGTAATCCACACGCCGCTCTCGATGAGCAGCCGGGCAATCGGTGTGGGTGGATCCATGCGAGTCGGGTAGCCGTTGATTTCCACCGCCTTGCCCAGCGCGCGGGCGCGGTCGAAGATTCGTTCCCAGTCGGCGTCGTTGGCGGGGCGTTTGCCGTAGCGTCTGCCCGTGGGGTGCGCCAGGATATCGACGGCGGGATGCTCCAGCGCGCGCAGCAGCCGCTGGGTCATCTGCTCTGGGGGCTGACCGTGGTCGTCATGAACGCCTGCCAGCACGAGTTGCGCCGATTGCAGCATAGCGTCTGGAGCAAGCAGCGTCCCATCTGCGAGGATATTGACCTCAATCGCATTCAGCAGGTAGGGGCGTCCGTTCAGCCGCTCGTTCAGCTCCTCGATCTCGCGTCGGCGCTGCTCGAACGCTGTCATCGGGTCGCCGTTCGCGCCAAACAGGTGTGCATGGTCGGTTATGGCGAGGTACTCATAGCCGAGCGCGGCGGCGGCCTGCGCTATCTCCTCGAGGGTATTGAAGCCGTCGGACCAGGTGGAGTGGCTCTGTAGGTCGCCGCGAATCTGCGCAAGTTGCACAAGGTTGGGTAATCGCCCTTGTTCCGCCGCCTCAAGTTCGCCCGCGTCTTCGCGTAGGGGCGGGGGAATCCACGGCAGCCCCAGCGCAGTGTACATCACTTCCTCCGTTTCGGCGGCGACGCATTCTCCGCCCTGCCACACGCCATACTCGTTGAGCTTCAATCCCCGCTCAATCGCACGCTGACGCAGGCGAATCGAGTGGGCTTTGGAACCTGTGATATAGAGCATGCCCGCGCCCCAGCTGTGTGGGGGTACGGTTTTCAAATCTACCTGCAATCCGTCGCTGAGGAACGCCTGCGCGCGGTTCGCCCCTTGCGAGTAGACTTCGGCAATCTGAGGCAGTCGGATAAACGCCTCAATAGTCTGTTCGGGCTGGCTCGTCGCGACGAGGTAGTCTAAATCGCCGACATCTTCCTGCATGCGTCGGACGGAGCCGCCCAGCAGCGCGTTCTGCACGCCCTCTAACTGCTGGATTGCCTGCAGGAGTTCGCGTCCGCGCGGCAGCGCGAAGCCGAGCGGCGTGCGCCGCTGCGACTTGTGCTTGAGCTCGACCAGGCGCAGCAGCCGTTCGCGCTTCTGGGCGCCGAGAATTGAGCTGGCGGCGCTGCTCATCAGCGCGTTGCGCAGACTCTGCAAATCGCTCACACCGAGCTGCTCGTGCAGCTGGCGCGCCGTCTTCGCGCCGATTCCCGGAACCGCCATCACCTCCAGAATCCCGCGAGGAACCTGCTGCAGGAGTTGCTCGCGTTTTGGGATGACCCCTGTGTGGAGATACGCCAGAATCTTTTCCGCTATCGCCTCGCCGATGCCCGGAATCGCCTCCAGCGCGTCCACGCCGCCTTCTGCAAGGGTTTCGATGGGGGTCTGCAGGGTCTCCAAAGTGCGCGCCGCCTGCCGGTAGGCGCGCGACTTAAAGGGGCTATCGCCCACATAATCGGTCAAGTCCGCAAGCTCCAGAAGCTGCTGGGCGATTGCCTCGTTGGACATAGCCCGATTATACCCGTCAGGCAAGGAGCTTTTGGGGAACAATTCCCCCCAATTCGCCATTTTTGATGCAGGAATCTCCACGGAATCGGTGTATAATAAAAGTCATCCGATCGTGCGCAGGCGAAATGATTGTGGTATGCTTGCGCCAGTTACAGGAGGCGATACCTATGCGTTCTGGCAGAGGCTTTACGCTGATCGAGTTGTTGGTCGTTATCGCGATTATCGCCATTTTAGCGGCGATTTTATTCCCGGTGTTTGCTCAGGCGCGCGAGAAGGCGCGCCAGTCGACCTGTCTGTCGAATCTGAACCAACTGGCGAAAGGCATTCTTGCCTATATGACCGACTATGATAACTACATTGTGCCTTCGTTTAGCACCTCGGTGCCTAACCCACTGCAGGGCGGCATGACCAATGCGAACACGCGCATTTGGTCAGCGTTGGTTCAGCCGTACATCAAGAACAAGGATGTGTTCCGATGTCCGAATGTGACAGACTCCGATGCCCGGTATGCAGAAGCCTGGGTAGACGATATTCCTCAAGGGATTTACGGGCGCGGTTGGCTATCCTACGGGTTGAATATGGGGATTGGCAGCAACTGGTTCTGGGTTCGCGGTAACGATTTGTTGGCGCGGATGACACCTAACACTGCGATGATTAAGGAGCCTGCAAAGATGGTCATGCTTGCCGACTCCTACTCGGGCCCGACTGGCGCGCCGTACAACTGTCGAGGGTATGTAGTGGATAACCTGTGCGTACACGGCTGCTCTGCCTCTGACCCTCGCTTGCCAGGTGGTCCGAACCCGTACTGTGCGCCGGGCGCGCCTGTGGGGGGCACATTTGCGTCTCTGGGACCGCGCCATCCCAAGTTTGAAGGCGTTAGCATCGCTTTTGTGGACGGGCACACGAAGTGGTTCCCTGTGAAGGCGGTGATTCCGAACCGCTTACCGAGCCAGCTACCGCCTGCCTGCGTAAATGACGCCAACCTGGTGCGCGATGCGAACGCCGCAGGGCTGCGCTGGATTCTGTTCAACGACTGCTTCTAAGAGGAGGCAACACGGTGCAATTTATTCGCAACAAACCGGGCATCGCCTTCCTGCTACTGCTTATTGCGCTACTGGCGTTAGGGGCAAGTCTCTACTTCACCTTCAGGCGCGCCGCTAGCTCGCCCTTTGAGCTCCCCAAAGACGTGCCCCCCACGACACCTCCACCCACCAGCGAAGGCGAACCCACAACAGTCCTGTGAAGGAGGTAGCCATCATGAAACGATACTCGGCGTTTACACTCATTGAGCTGCTGGTCGTTATTGCGATTATCGCTATCCTTGCGGCGATTCTGTTCCCGGTGTTTGCACGCGCACGCGAATCTGCCGTCCGCACTTCCTGTCTGAGCAACATGAATCAGATTATCAAATCCGCTCTGATGTACGTGCAGGACTATGACGAGACGATGCCTGCCGCGATTAACCCGACAACGGGTAATATGAACGCGCCATCCTACGCGATGGCGATGGGCGACCTGAACCCGTGGGTGCGCTCTCGCCCCTGCTTCCTCAGCCGCAACATTCCCAACTGCACCCGTCCGATTGGCTGCGCCGTCAGCGGCAACGCGCAGAACCTGCTCTATGTGCCAATCGGACAACATGGCGATGGAACCTACGGGAACATGTGGGTTCAGGTTGGGAATTCCCAACAGCCGCTGCCGCTCATCGTACGTGCGCTCGATCCGTACATCAAAAGTAGCTTCCCGGCGACCATCAGTGAGCGGCGTAATCAGGACTATCGTGGCGTGTGGCGCTGTCCTGCCGATCAGACAGTCATCTGGGGCAGTCTCAGCAACACCATCTGCGAGCTGACCTCAGCGTCCCAGTACCTCTTCTTAGGACCCAGCTACATGTATAACACTTGGCTTGTTTACAACTACTCTGACCCGATGCGCGGGGGTCAGGCGCGCGACTGGACGCTCAAGCCCCGCTCGCTGGGTGCAGTTGCCCGTCCCGCCGATGTCATTCTGTTCTTTGAAGCCTACGGCGGCTGGCATGGGCGCGATGATCTGGATCGCCCCTATACTGTGAATGTGGGGTTTGTGGATGGGCACACTAAGACGCTCGTCTACCGCCAGTTCATCGACCAGCATCCGCAGGCGGCGGGCGGTGGTTGGGGCGGTCACAACCTGCGTCTGAACCAGAATCCTGAGGCTGACAATCCCAACTTGTAAAATCGTTCCCTGACCAGCTAGCAGGAACGCCTCCTTCGGCGGCGAATCGCCCCGCGGGAGGCGTTCCATGCATTCCATCTGGGATAAGCTGGAACCGAAGGAGAAAGCGACGCTGCTTGCGGTGTATGGCGCGTCGTTAGCGTTAGCCCTGTCACTGGGCTATGGTTGGGGACGCGGCGGAACTCAGCCTACGGTGCAAACCGCCAGTCTTCAGGGCGGCGCAGTGGAAGTAATCGACCTGAGCCTGCCAGAAGCCCCGCCTGCCGAGAAGAGCGCGAAGGCGACCGAGATTCCTTCCCCTGAACCAGCTCCCCCAGAATCGCTGGTCGTGCATGTCGCGGGCGCGGTCAAAAAGTCGGGCGTGTATCGCCTCGCGTTGAACAGCCGTGTGGCGGACGCAATTGAGCAGGCAGGAGGCGCGACTCCCAACGCCGATTTAGACGCGCTGAACCTCGCCGAGCCGCTCGCCGACGGTCAGAAAATCTATGTGCCGCGCAAGGGGGAGACGCCCCCACCTACTGTTTCAGCCGCTGCGTCTGCCCAAAGCGCACCCCCCGCCGCGCGCGCTGAAAAGTCCGCGAGCGTTCAGTTTCCTCTCAACCTCAACACCGCCACCGCCGAACAACTGGAGGCGATTCCGGGCATCGGACCCGTGCTGGCGCAGCGCATCGTGGAGTACCGAAAGACGCATGGCAAGTTTCATTCGGTGGACGACCTGCTTGAGGTGCAGGGCATCGGTCAGAAGCGACTGGAGAACATGCGCCCGTATGTGGTGGTGAAGTAGCATACATCAATCGGGGTTTCGCGTGTAGCGTCGGCGGGGACGCCGAC
>CAYYCA010000182.1:0-5012 GCA_964470265.1 uncultured Fimbriimonadales bacterium
CCTGTTCAAGACTTCATCGCCGCGGCGCGGCGCACGGCAGATCTTACGGCTGGGTCGGCGTTGCTAAGTGAGGTAGCGCAAGCCGTCGCCCTCCAACTCAGGTTGCGCTATGGTGCAACACTCATCTACCCTGCCATAGACGACAGACAACCCGCTGTCTTCCCGCAAAGCTCCGCCCCAAACCGAATCCTGTGCGTGGTCGAGGCGGAGAAGCCTCATGAGGTGGCGGAAAAAGCCCACACTTGCGCCATCGAGCTACTCAAAGATACTTGGACGCGCTTGCTGAACAATCTACCGAGCGCATTTAGGAACGAGATCGATACGGAATTGGCGAATCATCAGCTTAGGAACTTTCTGGAATTTTACGCCGCGTGGGTTCCGCTGAACGGCGACTATGTGGCGGCGCGGCGCGAGGTAGAACGGCTCTTGGCGGCGCGGAAAGCCACCCGCGAGTTCAAGCAGCCTCCTGCCAATAAGAACCGTCCCAAAAGCCCCTTAGACCCCTCCCAAGACAGCGTGTTCCGTCAATTTGAACAAGGCTACCGCTTACCCGACGAATTGGCAGGCAAGCCGCCGCTCTATCTCAAGCCGCGCGAAACGCTGGATGCTGTCGGACTAATCAAACGGTATAAGGGCTATCGCGAGACCCGCAACGGCGGCGTGCCCTCCACCACCGAAATGGGCTTTCGCGCTCTCAAGAACTACCTCTACGAGCATGCGCTAAGTGAAATGCGTGTCTTGGAGGAATGGAAACGCCGATTGGCTATTGATGAACTCAGCGCGTTGCTGCATCAGAGCCGTTGGCTGGAACTCAAGGAGGAACACCAGCGCGACCCCAACTGGCAGCAGTTCGAAAGCGAGTTTCCTGAACTGGAGCGCGCCGCCGCCCGCGCCCGTGGAACCCTGCGATATAAAGGCATCCCCGAAGAGTACCTCTCCTACTACGCCCTGCTACAAGCCGACGGCGACCGCATGGGGCAGTTTTTGGATACGCTGACCACTGAAAAGCATCACCAAGCGTTCTCACAGGCGTTGAGCGCGTTCGCGCTGGACGCCGAGTCGACGGTGAGACGCTATGAGGGGCACCTGGTGTATGCTGGGGGCGACGATGTGCTGGCGCTGCTGCCTGTGAACCGCGCTCTTGCGTGCGCGCAGCAGCTGGCGTCGCGATTCCAGCAGCGCATGGAAGAGTACGCCAACACGCAGCAGCTGGAAGCGGCGTGTTTGCCCACGCTTTCGGCAGGCGTGGCAATTATGCATGCGCTGGAGCATCTGCGCGACGCGCTGAACTGGGTGCGCGCCGCCGAACGCGCCGCCAAAGACGCAGGGCGCAACCGCCTTGCTGTCGCCTACTATCCCCGAAGCGGCGAAGCCATCACCGCCGTCATGCGGTGGGATGAGTGCATCATTTGGCGTCGCTGGGTGAACGCTTTCAAACAGGGACTGGCAGGCGGGCTGCCTTATGAATTGCTGCAACTTGCGCGCGAGTACGACCATCTCAGCGAAGAGGAGCAGCGCGCGCTGATTCGAGCCGAAGCCGAGCGTGTGCTGCAACGCAAGGAAGGTCACGAACACGCCCCTGAACTGCCTCACTGGCTGGAAAGCACTCAAAACCTACGCCAGCTGGCTCACTTGATGATTATCGCCCGTACGCTGGCTGTCTACCCGGAGGTGGAAGTATGAAACACTGGCGCACTGTGCGTATCTGTCCGATCGACAGCGTGCTGTTCCGTGACGGACGCCCGTTCGGCGTGGAGCTGGGCGCGCAGGCGGCGTTCAGCCTGCCTGTACCCCCGCCAGGCGCACTTGCGGGGTTTCTACGCACGCTAATTGGAAACCTCAAGGGCACTGACTGGGACGCCGTGCGCAACGGCTACTCCGAAGAGCGCGTCAAGGGACCGCTGATGCAACTGGATGAGCAGTTCGTGCTGCCCGCCCCTGCCGACGCCTTAGTGTTTCAGGGTGGAAAGGTCTGTGCGATGCGTCCCCACACCCTATCCGACGGATACGGCTGCAACCTGCCCAACCACGACTGTAAGCTCAAGCCACTGATGCTCACCGAAGATGTACGCGAAAAGCCCGCGCAGGGCTACGACTTCTGGGACTGGGACGCCCTACAACGCTGGCTGCTGGATGAACCAGTGAGGCAGGTTCCCAAAATCCCCGCCCCGCCGCTGGAACGGCGCGTGCATGTCGGCATCAACGACGCCAGCCTCGCCAGTGAGGAGAGCTTGCTCTACACGGTCGAATATCGCAGCTACGAGATATGGGACAAGGCGCGTCGTACTTCAGGCAAGCCGCCGCAACAGTGGCGCATCGTGGCGCAGGTGGAAACTGACTTGAATCCGGTGGAAGGCATCGGCGGACTGGGAGGCGAGCGCCGACTGGCATATGTAGAGCCATACAATCACTGGCTGGATTGTCCCCAGCCGATTAAAACCGCTCTGAATCAAGCCCAATATGTGCGAATGTACCTTGCCACGCCCGCGATTTTCACCTGCGGCTGGAAACCCGGCTGGCTGGTAAGAGGCAAGCATAACGGCGAACCTGCTCTGCTGGGCGCGCCTCCATGCCTTGCGGAAAAGGAACTTCAACTCAAACTGGTCGCCGCCGCCGTGCCGCGCCGCCAAGCCGTCAGCGGGTGGAGCCTGAAAGGGAAAGGTCCCAAACCCGTCCAATGGTGCGCGCCCGCCGGCTCGGTCTACTTCTTTGAGGTGGTGGCAGGCAGCCCCGCTTTGCTTGCCGAACGCTGCTGGATGGAACCCGTAAGCGATGGCAAGGAACGCAACGGACGCCTCGAGAACGGCGACCGCAACCGCGAAGCGGGCTATGGACTCGCGCTCTGGGGCGTCTGGAACCCTGCGAATGGAGGTGAACGATGAAGGAGACGAAACTGATTTTCCTGCACGCGCTCACGCCCGTCCATGTAGGCACAGGGCAGGCGGTAGCGAATGTAGACCTGCCCATCGCCCGCGAAAAGGCGACGGGGTTCCCGATTATCCCCGCCTCCGCCTTCAAAGGCGTGCTGCGCGACCACTTTGCCTACAATGGCACACTGAGCCGTGAGGAACTCATCAAAGCCTTCGGCTCGGAGCCGCCTAAACCTGGCGAAACCGAACGCGAACCTGAGGGAGGCGACTGGGCGTTCACCGACCTGCGCATCCTTTGCCTGCCCGTGCGCAGCTTCTACGGCACCTTTGCGTATGTGACCTGTCCACTGGTGCTGCAACGGCTGAAACAGGTAGCGCAAGCGTTTCACGCCGAAACACCCTACGCGACTGTACCATCTGTAGAGGAAACTCAAGTGCTGACGGCGACCAAAGGCGCCCTCTTCAGGGATAGCAAAGTCTACCTCGAAGAGTTAGACCTTGAAGCGAAAGAAGATGTGCAGGCGCAGCAGATTGCCAGCGCGCTGGCACAACACCTGTTTAGCAAAAACGGGGACGAACGACAAGCGTTTGTAAATCGTTTTGCCATCGTCTCCGACCAGGTGTTTGACTACCTCAGTGAAACGGCGACCGAGATTGCCGCCCGCGTGCGCCTGGACGACGACAAGAAAACCGTCATCGGCGGCGCACTGTGGTACGAAGAGTGCGTCCCCGCCGAGAGTATCTTTTACGGCTTCGCGACGCATGTGAAAGCGGTTGAGAACGCACAAGCTAGTCTTGAGAAACTTGAGATGGACGCTTGTCTTCAGATTGGCGGCGACGCCACGATTGGACGCGGCATCTGCAGGGTGGTGATTCGATGAAAGAGATACAGACACGCTCGCAACAGATGATGAAACTCGCACTGGAGTTGGTGCAGGAGGTAGCAGAGAAATATCCCGATAAGGACGACCCCGTGCGCAAAGCCTACGGGAGCTTGTGCCACAACTTCCCCCCATTCGTGCGCACCTGTGGATTGTGTCAGGCGGTAGCGTTTTCGGTAGACAAAGCCAGCGCAGCAGATAGTGAAAACAAAGACGATCAATCCCGCGGTATGGCGCATCGTCTGCTTCTCGAACATGTAGCAAAAGTATTAAACATCCCCTCTCGGGATGACTTATTAGACCATCTGCTAAGTGCCAATTTAGAAGAGTACATGTTGCTCACTCGTCAGGTATTATCCAGCTGGGTGTACTTCAAGCGGTTTGCCCGTTCAATTCTGAAGGTAGAGCCTGGAGGCAACAACGCATGAGAGCAGATTGGCTCAAGGAAGGTGTACCCGCGGGGCGCAACGCAATTCAATCACTGAATTGCGCGGCATCACAGCATCCATTGCTGGTGTTGCAGCGTTACTTGAAGCGTCATAAGCCGCAGCAACGCGATAACCGTGCGATAATGCCTGAAGAGGAGTTGTTAGATGCAGTCTGTTCATTAGAGACGCCACTTGCTTATCGAATCGCCTTCCTCCGCTGGCAACGGTTCGCCCAGTCCCAGCCCGCTGACCGCGCCCGGCTCTGCTTTTCCCTCACCGCCGCTGCCCCCATCGCCATCGGACTGGGCAACGCCAGCCCGCTGGAGGTGGGGCTAACGCTGCACCACACCTACGGCATGCCCATCCTGCCCGGCTCGGCTCTGAAAGGCTTGTGCCGACGCGGGGCGTTATATCTGAAGGCAGAGGGCAAGCTGAACGACCAGCACCTCAAAATCCTGTTCGGAACGGGTGGAGACAAAGACGCCGCCGCAGGCGCCGTTGTGTTCTACGACGCATGGTACGACCCTGAATCGCCCAAGGGCAAGGAGAAAAGCAAACCGTTCCACCGCGATGTGATTACCGTGCATCATCCGCAGTATTATCAGTCGCGCGGCAAGACCCCGCCTACCGACTTTGACGACCCCAACCCTGTGCCGTTTCTGGTCATCAAGCCCGGCGCGCGGTTCCTGTTCGCGCTCGACGCTGAAAAACAGGGCTGGGCGCGCCTGGCGCAGCAGATTCTGGTGTGGAGCCTTGTGAATCTGGGCGTCGGGGCGAAAACGAACGCGGGGTATGGGTATTTTGCCCCGAACGAAACCAAAACAGGGGAGGCG
>CAYYCA010000183.1:0-5005 GCA_964470265.1 uncultured Fimbriimonadales bacterium
GTCGGCGGAGACGCCGACGCTACGCTAAGAAGTTCCCGCAGCTCCCCGCTGCGCGTTATCAGCTCCCCCTCCATCTCCACCAGGTGCTTGATTTTGTGCAGGAACCACGGGTCAATCTTGCTGAGGGCGTGTACTTCCTCCACCAGCCAGCCGCGGCGGAAGGCTTCGGCGATGTAGAAAAGACGCATGTCGTTGGGCGTTTCGATGAGCGTCTCCAGTTCCATCGGGCTGAGGCGCGCGGCAGGAGGATAGCGCAGGTCGCTCACGCCCACTTCCAACCCGCGCACGGCTTTCATCAGCGCGCCCTCAAACGTGCGGTCAATCGCCATCACCTCGCCCGTGGCTTTCATCTGTGTGCCCAGCGTGCGGTCGCCTGTGGGGAACTTATCAAAGGGGAAGCGCGGAAGTTTGACCACGCAGTAGTCCAGCGCAGGCTCGAACGCCGCCGAAGTGCCCGTGATGGGGTTGCGAATCTCGTCTAAGCGCAGCCCGATGGCGATTTTCGCCGCGATGCGGGCAATCGGGTAGCCCGTCGCCTTAGACGCCAGCGCGCTGGAGCGGCTCACGCGCGGGTTCACCTCAATCACATAGTAGTCGCTGCCGTTGGGGTTCAGCGCGAGCTGCACATTACAGCCCCCCTGAATGCCCAGCGCGCGGATGATACGCAGCGACGCCGTGCGCAGCAGCTGGTACTCAAAATCGCTTAGCGTTTGCGAGGGCGCGACCACCATCGAGTCGCCCGTATGCACGCCCATCGGGTCGAGGTTCTCCATATTGCACACCACGATGGCGTTGTCCGCGCCGTCGCGCATCACCTCGTACTCAATCTCTTTCCAGCCCAGCAGCGAGCGTTCCACCAAAATCTGATGGCGCATGGAGAGTTCCAGCCCCCGTGCGCCGATTTCGAGCAGCTCGTCAGGGTTTCGGGCGATGCCGCCGCCCGTGCCGCCCAGTGTGTAGGCGGGGCGCACAATGCAGGGGTAGGGCGCAATCTCCGCCACACGCCGCAACTCGCCCATGCTCTCCACAATCCACGACTCGGGCACCGGTTCACCAATCTGGCGCATCAGGTCGCGGAACTTCTCGCGGTCCTCGGCGGCTTGGATGGCGGTCAGGGGCGTGCCGAGCAGCCGCACACCGTATTTATCCAGAATGCCACGCACCGCCAACTCGGTGGCGAGGTTCAGCCCCGTTTGCCCGCCGAGCGTGGGCAGCAATCCGTCGGGGCGTTCCTGCGCAATTACGCGCTCCGCAAACTCCACTGTGAGGGGTTCAATATACACGCGGTCGGCAGTTTCGGGGTCGGTCATAATCGTGGCGGGGTTGGAGTTGATGAGAACAACCTCTAAACCTTCCTCGCGCAGCGAGCGACACGCCTGCGAACCAGAGTAGTCAAACTCGGCGGCTTGCCCGATCACAATCGGGCCCGAACCTATCACCAGAACCTTGCGTAAAGATGTGTCGATTGGCATACATTCCTCCCTTGTCGCCTCACTGGACGGACTTAAAGGGATACTGGGGGAGAGTATACCTGTTTTTCACACATCCAGTCGCGTTGCAAAGTGGTTCAGGGAGCGATTGCGTGTCTTAGCAAGGAGCCAGTCGGAATGACATCAATAGACCCGAATGCAGGGAACCCTGCTGATGTACCGAATCTTATCAACCGTGATTTCGCCCCTCGCTGCCTACTGGCGCGCCGTCGAGCAAGCCCTGCAGACGGGCGATGCCACTGAACACACGCATCGCCCCGCGCTGGTTCAACTGATTCAGCATCTGCAGCCCGATGCGCGGGTGATTCACGAACCCAAACGCATCGCCTGCGGCGCGCCTGATATAGCCGTGCAGCGCACCCTCGGCGGCGTTCCGTTCACCGTCGGCTACATCGAGACCAAAGATGTGGACGTCAGCCTCGACGAAGCCGAACGCTCCGAGCAGCTGATGCGCTACCGAACCGCGCTGCCGAACCTGATACTCACCAACTATCGCGAGTTTCGGTGGTATGTGGAGGGGGAGTTGAGAAGGAAAGCTACCCTCACCCCTCTGCTGATGAGGGTACAGCACTCTACCTCAAACTGGGAGTAGAAGCATCATCTTCCAAGAACCCCCTCCTTTAGGTTCCCCCTACGCAGCAGGGGGAACCTGAAGGAGGGGGTTCGAGAAAAATCCGTCTCTCCCCTCTGCTTGAGGTGCTGAAAGTGGGGAAAATGAGCCAGCTGCGCCTGAATTTGGGGTAGAACCGTGTACCCTTATCAGGGGTTAGGGGATGAGGGCGGAATTGCAACACTTGAAACCCCACTTGGTATAAGTTTTGCCCGACTCCAGACTGAACCATAACCTGTCCAGAATCGTCAGTATCTATCGGGACAGTGCCATGCAATCGAGCTTAAGAGAGCGACTGGCGCATTTACACCGACGGGTGGGCTTTAGCGCTCGCGAAAGCGAGATCGAGCCGCTCATTCCGCTGGGGATTGAAGGGGCGGTCGATAAACTGCTGGAGAACCCCTACGATAGCGAGATTGACGACGACGCCGTGCTGCGCATTCTGCAGGGCGAGATGAACAACCTGCAGCCGCAGGCAGTCAGCGCGTGGTGGCTGTATCGAATGCTGGTCTCACGGCAGCCGATTCAGGAACGGATGGCGCTGTTCTGGCACAACCACTTCGCCACCTCCGCCTCGAAAGTACAGGCGGGCCGGCTGATGCTGATTCAGATTCAACTTTTCCAGCGGTTGGGGCTGAACAACTTCAAGACGCTCACGCTGGAGGTTGCGAAAGACCCCGCGATGCTCGTGTGGCTGGACGGCGTGCGGAATGTGAAGGGCAAGCCGAACGAGAACTTTGCCCGCGAGCTGTTCGAGCTGTTCACGATGGGCATCGGCAACTATACGGAGCGCGACATTCAGGAGGCGGCGCGGGCGTTCACGGGCTGGTCGTTCAGCCGCGTCACAGCGAGTTTTGTGTTCAACCGCAATCAGCACGACGACGGCGAGAAAGAGGTGTTCGGCAAGCGCGGGCGATTCGATGGGGAGACGATTATCGAGATGGCGGTGGAGCATCCCGCGACTGCGCCACATCTCGCCCGCAAGTTCTATCAGCACTTCATCAACGACATTGAGCCGCCCGACGAGCGCACGGTGCAGGAACTGGCGAAGGTGTTCCGCGATTCGGGCTACAGCGTGCGCGCGTTGATGCGTCGCCTGCTGCTGACGCCCGCTTTCTGGAGCCACACGAACTGGCGCAAGCGCGTGAAAAGCCCTGTGGAGTTCGTTGTGGGCGCGCTGCGTCAGGTGGGGGTGGGCGAGCGGCTGCGTGCAGTGAACCTGAGCGACGGCGCAGGGCAACGCCTGCTGGCGGCGTACCTGCGACTGGCGAGCCAGTGGACACGCCGAATCGGACAGTACCTGCTCTATCCGCCCGATGTCGCAGGCTGGGAATGGGGCAAGGCGTGGATTAGCTCCACCACGATGCTGGAGCGGATGCGCTTCGCAGAGTTCCTGCTGCCCGACCGCCGCGGAATCGGTTTCGCGACGCTGAACGAACTGGTCGGCTTGCCCGCTCCGCGCACCCTCGAGGAGTTCGTCCAGCGATTGGAAGCCACGCTGGATGTGCCGCTCCAGCCCCGCACACGCCAGAGCCTGCTGGAGTATTTAGAGAAGCGCGGCGGGACAAACGCCCTGCGCCAGCGCGACCGCCAGACCGTGCAGGGCGCGCTGCAGATTGTGTTCAGCTCCGCAGAGTATCAGATGCTGTAAGCCCACCCAGTCGCCTCTCTTGAACCGGCTTCAGCAGCCACGCCGACGCGAGGAAGTAAATCGGCGCGAGCAAAAAAATCCAACGCCAGCCCGCGCCCATGCCGTACTGGGCGTTCAGCCAATCGCCCAGCGGCCCCGCAATCAGCGGCGCAACCACCTGCGGCATCGTCATCGCAATATGCCAGATTGCCATATACCGCCCTGACTCGCTCGTGGGCACCAGGTTGCTGGCTAACGCCCAGTCCACCGCCGCATACGCGCCCCACGCCACGCCGAAGAGTGCGCCCGTGAGGTAGACCACTGTGAGTCTCTGCGCGCTCAAAAACAGTCCCGCACATATGCACATCAGCCCGATGCAGTAGTAGATAATCTGCTTCTTGCTCATGCGGTCGGCGAGCATGCCCGCCAGCCAGTTGCCCAGCACGCCTGTCAGCGTCGCCGTCGCCATAAAGCCGAACGTATGCTGCGGCGCGGCGCCTTTTAGCCCTATCGTATCGCGCAAGTAAAACTCCAGAAAGAACAGCGCTGTGAAAAAGCCCATATTGAACACGAACCGCGAAACTACCACCCAGCGGAAGTTGGGCAGCTCGTTCAACAGAATATTCACAAACAGCGAGAGGCGCAATCGCTTCTCGTCGGGATGCTTCGGCTGCCACTGCGGCTCGCGCATGCCCAGAACCGTCCAGAGCATCGTGACCACCAGAAAGCCCACGAGCGTCCAGCCCACGATTTGCAGGCGCATTGTGCGCGGGAAGTCGCCCAGAATCAGCGGCGGCTCGCCCAGCAGCGCGCCCGCCAGCGCCAAGCCGAGCAGCGTGCCGATCAGTGTCATCATCCCCATATACGCCGACGCCAGCCCGTGCCGTTCGGGGGGCACATAATCGGGAATCACTGCCTGATACGGTCCGTTCGCCCAGTTCAGAAAGAGCTGGATTGCCACGAAATGCAGAATCAGCAGCGCGAAGCTCTGCGTGGTCATAAACAGCAGGATAAACGGCAAGGTCAGTAGCGTGCCCCACAGGATGAACGGGCGTCGCCTGCCCATCCGCGCCGTGCTGCGGTCGCTGATGGGACCTGCAATCAGTTCGATAATTGTGGAGATTAGCGCGCCCGCCGCCGCCAGCCACGCCAGATAGACGCCGCGCTGGTCAGGCGGCGCAAGGTCGTTCACCCGCGCCTGCATGGCAATCGTCAAAAACGCCGCCCAATGCACGCTCACACCCAGCCAGAACGCGCTGATTGCCCAGTAGTTGA
>CAYYCA010000184.1:0-4986 GCA_964470265.1 uncultured Fimbriimonadales bacterium
AGTTCCCACCGCCCGTCGTAAATTTTCGAATACTGTTTCGCCTGCTCCTCCCACTGCCACACCGTGTCGTACACGCCCCACAGGTCGCGCGTCCAGGGACTTCGCGCCTGTGGGTTGAGGTAAATATCCATCACGGCGGCTTCCATCACGGGGACCCGCGCCAGCCGTCGGACGATTTCGCCCGCTTGCTCAGGGGGGTGCAAAGGATCATAATCATACTGCTGAACCAGAACCCCCCGAAGGGATTCTATCAGTTGACCCTCTCGCGGATGGCTTGCTTCTCTCGATAGCGAAGGAATCAACTGAAAAGGATTTGCCTTGGCAATCGTAGCAATTGCGCTGAATTCTGGGTACGCTACCAAAGCCTCCGCGCTCTGTTGTCCTAGTCTGGTCGCGTCTGTCACGAGCATGAAGGGTATTCCTGCCGAGGCGACTGATTGGGCTAAAGACGCCTTGCGCTGCACCACATCTGTAAGCGTCGGGCTGCCGAATGAAACATGAGCGCGCCCTGAGGAACGGTCGGTAGGTGCCTTGTTTGCATGTTGAACACATTCCAGTAGCGGCTCAGCGTCTAAAGATGTAGCTTCGTACACTGCTCTCGGCTTACCCAACTCGTCCAGTAGCACTGCGTCGGGCTTCTTGCCATCGAAAGCAATCTGCTCCCAGACCCAGTCTACCCCTTCGCGCCAGCCGCGCGCCTGCAGATATTGGCGTAGCAGCTGCTCAACCTCTTGAACAACAGGCGTAATCACACCGCTTCGCGTCCGTTTCGGCATACAAAAAGTGTACCTCTTCACAAAACCCCAGCAGGAATCCCACCCCTCACCCCGAACTCTCGCGCTTGCGAGGTGAAAGGGATATGCGCGCGGTATTGTGTTGGCTGCTCTGCGCCGTGCTGACGGGCGCGTTCGCGGAAACAGAGATTTTTCTGGCGACTTTAGCCAAGTTCGACCCCGAAGGCAACACGATTATCCTCAAGCGCACGGGCAAGCCCGATATGAACGCCACCCTCCACAAAAAGCCCCGCCTGTGGATGAACAAACAGCCCGCCGATATCGAGCGGTTCCGCCAGATGGAGGGCAAACAGGTGATGGCGCGGGTGAGCGTGGGCGTGCAGGTACGCCCCGTCGTGCGCGAGATGGCAGACCCCGACACATGGAAGTGGCTGGAGAAGGTGCGCCGCGGGGTGGTGAAGGGCGTGCTGCAAGGCGTGGAGGAGAACTACCTCATCATGGAACTGCCTGACAAGACGCGCTTCGCCTACAAGTTCACGCCCAAGACCCGCTTCGAGCGCGATGGCAAGCCCGCCACGATCGAGGACTTCGCAGTGGGCGAAACGCTGTACCTCGCGCCGCGCCTGCTCTCGAACCTCGATGTGATGTTGCTTTCCGTGAGCAATACGGAAAAAGACGCCAACATCGGGCGCGAGCGAGCGTTGCCCTCCATTCAAGGCACGATTCAGAGCATCGACCGCCAGAAGAAGATTTTGAAAGTGTTGACGAAGGCAGGCGACCTGCGCGAGATTCGCTACGACGAGAATACCGAGTTCACTTTCAAGGGCAAGGCGGTGAAGGTGGAGCAAATCAAGCCCCCTGCCCGCGCCACTGTGCATCGCACGCGTGACGCGGAGGGCAACGACTACGCGCGGAAAGTGACGATTCAGCCGAATAACTGATCGCGTGGCTTGAGCGTCTCGCTCAAGCGTTGCAAGCAGGGTGGAGCGCACGGGCGGGGACGCCTGTGCTACGCGGCTTAGCAGGCAAGCGCGAGGGCTACATTATCGACACCATTCCTGAGCCTGCGAGTCTAACTGCACTGGGCGTGGGGCTGGTGAGCCTGCTGCGCCTGTGCCGACGCAAAGCGTAAACCAAACTGCCTCCTCTCATAATCCTGTTGAAACCTCCTTCGCCGACCCTCGAAGTTTGAGGGCGGGCTTCATGTTGGGTATACTGCTGACGATGGAGTTCGCGTCAGAACTACGCTACTTTGAAGCCCCGCCGGAACAGCGCGCCGCCGTGCAGGAACAGCTGCGTGAACGGTTGAGCGCGCACGCCGAGATTCGGATGGCGTATCTGCTGGGGTCGTTCCTGACCGCGCGCTCCTTCCGCGATATCGATATCGCCGTCTACTTCGAACCTGACTTCCTGCACACGGTAGACCCTCTGCGTTACTGTTTTCAGATAGCCGATGAGCTGGAGCGCGCCGTGCGCTATCCGGTGGATGTGCATTTGCTCAACGATGCGCCGTGCGGCTTCCGCTTCGAAGCCACGCGCGGGGTGGTGTTAGTCAGTCGCGACGAGCCGTTCCGAATCGACTGGACGGTACGCACATGGCAGGAGTATTGCGACTTCGAACCACATCAGCGGCGCATGCTCCAGGAGATTCTCAAGCCGTTTGCCGAACGCTATGCTCGATACCAAGAAGCTCATCACGCGGATTCAGTCGCTGAGAGGTAATTTAGCGCAGATACGCGCCGTCGTGGACGTGCACGATGACGCGACCATCCTGAACGACTGGCGTCTACTGGGCGCGCTCAAATGGCATTTGCTGCTGGCGATTGAGGACGCCTTCTCGCTGTGCCAGCAGGTGGTGGCAAGCATTGGGGGAGCTGCGCCCTCCTCCTACGCCGAGTGTTTCGAGATACTCCATCAGCAGGGCGCGATTGAGCAGTCGCTTTCCGAGCGGCTACGGGCGATGGCGCGGTTTCGGAACCTGTTGCTCCATCGCTACTGGGAAGTCGACGACCAGCGCGTGCTGGCAATTGCTCGGCATGACTTGGGCGATTTGGAACTGCTAATTGGCGCGCTGAACGCACGGTTTGGTTTGGGGATTTAGTTAGCATAACCCAAAATGACAAGCCCATTTTCGCGAAAGCAGCCCTGTCATTCCAATCGAGGGGAGGACGCAGACGCGCACAAACAGAGCCTACCCCTCCAAAAACTCCTTAATCACAGGCTTTAGTTGGGGCTTTACGCGCTCCACCAGAAACGAATCGTGCCCCCACGGGCTATCGATAATAATATGCTCGGCGGGCTTGCCCAGCGATTGCAGAATCTCCGCCGCCTCCTGCTGACCATAGGGCGGGAACAGCCAGTCGGAGGTGAAACTGACAAAGCGCATCTGCGCCTGCACGCGCTTGAGCGCCTCGCGCAAATCGCCCCCGCCGTAGGTGTAGCCCAAGTCGAAATTATCCATCGCCCGCGTGATGTAAAGATAGCAGAACGGGTCGAAGCGTTGCAGGAAGGTGGTCGCCTTATATTCCAGGTAGCTCTCCATCTGGTACATTACGCTCCAGAACTCGGTTTCGGGCACGGTGTCGCGCCCGAACTTGCTCCAGAGGGCGTGTTCCGACAGATACGAGATATGCGCCAGCATGCGGGCGAGCATCAGTCCGCGCTCTGCGCCTTTGATTCCGCCATGTTCCAGCCCCATCAGAATCGTTTGGCGCTGGATGTGGTTGAGGGCAATCACCATCGGACTGCTGCGGGCGGGCGCGGCAATCACCAGCGCCTTGCGCACGCGGTCGGGATAGCGCACCGCCCACTCGAACGCACGCATGCCCCCTGTGGAGCCGCCCACCACAGCATACAGTTGCTCGATGCCCAGCGTCTCCAGCACGGCGCGCTCCAGCTCCACCCAGTCGGTCACGCGAATCGGCGGGAAGTTGAGGTGGTAGGGCTGCCCTGTGCTGGGGTCTATCGAGAGCGGCGAGGTGGTTCCGTAGGGACTTGCCAGCACATTTACGCAAATGATAAAAAATCGGTTCGTGTCCAGCGCTTTGTTGGGTCCGATGTAGAGATCCCACCAGCCGGGTTTGCGCTCGTCGGGGTGGTGTCTGCCCGCCGCGTGCGCCCCGCCAGAGAGCGCGTGGCAAAGTAAAATCACATTGCTTTTATCAGGCGCGAGGGTTCCGTAGGTTTCGTAGGCGGCTTCGATAGGGGCGAGCCGTTGCCCGCAGGATAGCTCTAAGCCGTCGGGGAACACCGCGCGCTGCGGCGTGACGACGCCCACCTCGCCTTCGCCGTGGGGCGCGTCCGCTCGCAGCGCGGTGTCATGCGTGTGTTCCATAACCGCTCACGGATCGCGCGGGGGCGCGACAGGCGCGCCAGTCAACCAGGCGTCTTGTCCAGCACCCCGCGCCGAATCAGCATCACATCCACCTGCTTCGGCTCGAACGCGCGGCGCAGCACCTCCAGCGCGCGCTCGGCGTCCACCGTTTCGGAGCAGAAGAACAGGTCAATCGCCGCGTAGCGATGCTCGGGCCATGTGTGAATCGTGTAGTGCGATTCCTCGATTACCACGACGCCCGACACGCCGTACGGCTCGAACTCGTGGAAGAAGTGGCTCACGATATGCGCGTTCGACTCGTGGGCTGCGCGCACCAGGGCGTCTTCGACATAGGCGACTCGCTCTAAGGTGCGTCCGTTGCAGCCGTAAAGTTCCACCAGGATATGCGTGCCCAGCGTGCGTGAGTCGTCCTGCCGCAGCGAGCGGGGTGCAATCTCGTATTCGAACGGCTGTTGCAAAGGCTGAACCGCCGCCGTGCGGGCTGCGGGTGCGAAGATGCGTACAATCCAATCGCGCGCGCTGCGCCAGACCGCCTGCATCCACGCGGGGATGCAGCTCGACCGCGCAGGTCGGCGCCCCAGAATGCCAACCCTGATCATTTTTGTATCTCCTGACTGTGTGGTAGTCTCGTAGCTGTGCGCTACGACCGAGTTTCGGCGGCAGCTGAGGGCTACCCCGAACCCGGAGGCGATGTGGGTGTATTAGCGCGGTCGGTTTCGGTACCAGACGCTCACAGCGCGCCCCGAGGGGCACAAGCGCCTATGTGGCAGAGATCCAAATCGGCGTTTCAATCGCACCGATTCTGCAGAACCGACGCCGATTGACGACTCCTACACCGAGTTGGACCGCGACATAGCGCCCGTCTCGCCTCCCCCCTTTGGGATTTCTGCGTGCAGCGCGTCCGACGCGCTGCAAGGC